>JACDGH010000011.1:0-15047 GCA_013815395.1 Parachlamydiaceae bacterium | reverse complement strand
GAAACGATGGAGCCGATTTATACCGACGTTGCTCACTTGGCTGCTTATGTGGGAGCCAAAGAAAAATGGCAAACGCGACCTCGAGATTTAATAGAACAAGATCAGGCTTTATCCCGCGCTCTTGTGTTAGCGGAAGAAATTGTGCATATGGTTGGCCAAGAGGCGGCGGCATGGATTGTTCTAGAATGCGAAAGGCAATACTGGCAGTCCAGAAACACTGCTGCACAGATGCAGAAAAATCGACAAGATCGCTTAGGGATGGGGTGGGCAAATCATGATCACCACACCTTCCGATCATCCCGCAAACATTTTGCGCGACTTGTGCGCCTTTTTGAAATTTTGGGATTTCACTGCCGCGAGCGTTTTTATGCTGGTGAAGAAGCTGGGTGGGGGGCGCAGATAATGGAGAATCCTAAATGCCGTTTGGTATTATTTTTGGATGTTGATTTGCAAGCGAATGAAATAGGCTTTGATTTTGCGCATCAAGCTCTTAATGATTTGCCAAAGCTAGGAACAATTGGTTTGTGGTGTGAGTTGCATGGCGATTCTATTCTTAAAGCAGGTATGCATCATCTTGAAGCTCAATTTATGTTTGAGGAATTAAAAAAAGATTTGGCTATTATGGGTGTCGGTATGATGGATCCATTTAGCTCCTTTCCTTATCTAAAGCAAGCTTTTACGCGCGGAGAGGTTTGGCAGGTAGAACCTAGAAAAATCCATCAATTAGTCGAGGCGGATAAAATATCTAGTGAGCAGGCCGATAAGTTTTTAAATTATGGGGCCATTGGTAGCCACATGGAGAACTTGCAACGTCGAGAAGGGTATAAGGGCTTTAATCAAAAAAATGTGAGCGTCATCATAAAAAAAACTGATCCCCGTCATTCTTAATTGCATTTCAGCCATTTATGCTGACAGGAAGTAGTACCAAGGTGCAATTAGTGTACGCGTAGGGTCAATTTTTCTCACGACGTTTTGATCCCTATTTTTTATATTGCCCCGCTGCTTGAGATTCGCGTAATTTTTTAGAAAAAAAAGATCGCCTCAAACAAAGAGGGTAAGGGTCTGGATTTCCAGCCCGACAAAAAAAACTTTAAGCGGCGTTTTGTGCTTTTTTCCTCCTTGATATGCGGAAAGCAGTGCGAGAGCCCTGGCTACCTTATTTGAGGCAGTCTTTTTTGATTTTTGTTAAAGTAGTTCCTTTTTGAGTTCTAATGGATAGAAGACGTTTTCATAGAAATATTGCCCGTGAAAACTACCAGGAATATGCCATGGAAGTTCTGCGCGCGCAATTTCAAAAAATGATTGACCATCCAAAGCCAATAGATAGGAACGTTTATTGACTTCTTCATAGATGACGGTCAGAATCACACCTTCATCTTCATCTTTCGAAGTGGGAGAAGAAATAAAAATGGGTTCGACTGCAGTGCAATCATTTTGGAACCATGTTTTAAGCTGTTTTGTTACCAAATCAAACTTGCCTAACCCTGTTTTTTTTTCTTTTAAAAAATTATTAGTTGAATCTTCTGAAATTGTCATGTATAGGTACTGATAGTACTTCCCATCAAGCTTATCATCAAGCCGAGGAAATTCTACATTCTTCTCCAATAGTATCTCAGGCAGAATTTCATGATTATTGAGTGAAAGGTGATAACGCATTAATCTTCGCTGCCAACCAGATTCATTTTTTGGAGAAGTTGAGGCTTGGGGAAAGGGCATAAGGAAATGTCAGAAAATGCCGCGATATCTATGACAACTTCATTTCCATTTTCTATTTCATAAGCATTCGCATGGTGGAAACTAAAGAATGGTTCTGTCACAGCTTGAGAAACGACTTTTCCAGAGTTTCTATCGATAACAAGAAACCGTGTGCCTTTTTCAGGTTGCCAGGTAAAATTGTGTATAAAAGGCTTATTTTTAATTAATAAGTCAATGGGGCTGACGAAGAACGGAAACTCTGTTAAAATTAGATAGTGTTCCGTCATTGCAAAGCTATGCATATAAGAAGGTGTGTCGACAGGCACTTTTGCAATCACTTCTCTAATGGGGGAGCCTTCTCTCATTCGATAAAATATGTAGTAACTTTGACGACCAAATTCAACAATACAATTAAAAATTTCATTTGTTGAAGCATCTAAATGCGGATGTGCTGACTCCATGCATTTGCCCTTAGGTAAAGTGTCTTGGTAATTAAAAGAACCTAAGGTATTGAGTGTTTTAAGATCAAAGCATGCCGGCAATGGAATCTCTGTTAAGGCAACATAATGATTTCCATATTTAAACACATTGACGGAGGCATTATTTACCCATTGACTGGAAGAGGTGAAAAAATCTTTTACTTTTTGAAAGAAGGAAGGTTGCGTGGCAAACCCTCCATACTGAGAAGAGCCTTTGTTGACAACAGCGTCATGCTGCTGAGAATTAAGAAAGCGATTTGTGTAAAAAACTTCTCCCTTGTTAAAAGCAAAACCATGCAACATCGCAAGCCCATCAAATTCATGCGAAACTTGTTTTCCATCTTGATAAATGGGGATGGAGCTATTGCGAACTAAAACACCTTCTAGCCAATCAGGAAATTTGCCTTCGACTTGTAATGATTTTTCTGTTTCTTCTCGCTCTATTGCTAATTTCAAAGGAAAAGATGCTTTTTTAGCCGAAAATATCGATAATAAAATTGGCAAAAGTAAAATTGCAAAAATAATAAATTTAGATTTTTTCCACATATGAGGCGCCTTTTTCTAGTTTATAAAGTTTTTGTGAAGTGCTTTCGCACCAATCTATAGCTGCATCAATTTGTCTAATTCCAAAATCCAACGTTATCAACCAGTAGGGCAATCCTGTTTCTTGCTCGTGTTCACGTTGTAATTTGTCTTGAATTTCCAAATAGACCGTCTTTTTTTCTTTTAGAATACTCTGATATTCCTCTAAATGCTGTCGACTAATCGAAGGAGGCACAATATCGCCAAAGAAAAGTTTAAGCAAAAGCTCATTGCGGCCTTGCTCTAATTCAGCCGGTTTAGCTAACCATTCTTCTAAAACGTGCTTTCCTTGAGATGAGAGAAAATAAAGATGGCGTTGACGATCATTTTTTGAAGGGTGGTTTTCTTGCCGCAAAATAAGCCCATCTTTTTCAAGTTCTTGCAAAACTGGATAGATTGAACTAAATGTTTCCTTCCAAAAATATTGAGTGCTTGATTCCATTAGTTTTTTGATATCATATCCTGAACTGTTTGGAATCAATGACAACATTCCCAAAATTGCATATCGACTTTTATTGCTTTTAGCCATAAGTTTCCATGAATGGGTTGATTTATATATCAGACTGATATATATTAGCCAAAATGAAAATAGTAATCAAGTCAATATTTGCATCTGTTAGCGTTTTTAGATACTCAATTTCAAACAACAGTTTTAATGTTTTATAATCAACAGATCGGCTAATAATTTTTTTCTCACATCTTAGCTCCATCTCAATATTCTAAGAATATAAGTGCAATTTTTCTAGATATTCAACATACTAAATTAAGATTGAAGCAAGGGGAGAAAGATGACTGATCTTGCAAATTCATGCCCGTGCTGCAGTGGAAGACCTTATACTGCATGCTGTAGGCCATTTCATAGAGGTGTGATACCCGAAAATGCTCAACTATTGATGCGTTCGAGATATACTGCATATGTATTAAACATTCCTGAATACATTGTAGCTACCACACACCCCGCCAGCCCTCAATTTTCGGATAATAAATTTTCATGGAAACGTAGTATCTCTCAATTTTCGCGAAATTCTACTTTTCAGAAACTTGAAATCCTTGATTTTAAAGAAAACAAAGCTTTAGCAGCAGTAACTTTTACAGCTTATCTATCCCAAGATAATCGTGACGCTACTTTTACCGAAAGAAGCTATTTCGAAAAAATCGATAATCATTGGTTTTACCGTAATGGTCATTTAGCTCAAGGGTATGCGCCAAAATTGGTCAATACCGGGCCGCTGAAGGTCCTACCTTTTGCTTATTATGGCGATTCCATTTTAACAAAAAAAGCCGAATCTATTATTGAAATTACAAGTGATATACAAAAACTTGTAGAAGAAATGATTGAAACTCTGAACGCATGTGACGGAATTGGTTTAGCAGCTCCTCAAGTGCATCATTCCTTAAGACTTTTTATCATAAAAACACCCATCGAAACAGAGCAAAATAAAATTGAAACAAGCGAAATCAAAGTTTTTATTAACCCAAAACTTTCATTGCTTAGCAATGAAACGTGGAAAGCATCAGAAGGGTGCTTATCTATCCCAACTATTCGCGCTTCGATTGAACGTCCAAAGGAAATCACTGTAGAGTATACTTCTATAGACGGAAAACTAATAAAAACTGGCTTTTCAGGATGGGAAGCGCGTGTAATTATGCATGAAAATGATCATATAGATGGGGTGCTTTTTATTGATCGCCTAGATACTGAAGAAAGATTAAAACTAACCCCTTTACTGAAAATTCTAGAAAAAAGAATGTCAAACAATTAATCAAAAAATATTGCCTCAAATAAGGTGGCCGGGGCGTCTCTTCCTGCTTTCCGCATATCAAGGAGGCGAAAATCCAAATCGCTCAGAGGAAATTTTTACTTAATAAACTGCCGGCCCTTTCTGCCTTGTGCCACTTTCATCATGTCCCTGCTGCAGTGGATTAACCTACGCTGAATGCTGTAGGTCATTTCATGTAAGTGTGATTAATTGGCTATAAAATTCGCTCTGAACTTCTGAATGTTTGGATGTTTAAAAGTACTTCTGTATCTTTTTCGATCTCTGTATGGTTAATAAGATCCCCATGTGGAATGTTGGGTATTCCTAGATGGGCTCCGAGCCAGGAACCTATAAGCGCGGCACGTCCAATGCTGTCGCCTCCTGCAGAAGTGGAATCTAAAATTCCATTTTCAAATGACTGTGCATTTTTTAATGCAGAATGAATAGCTAATGGATAGCTTTGATCTAAATAAGAACCGTTTCCTAATTGCTTCGAAGCTTCACCAATACTTTTTGCTTCAAGGTCTATAGCTTCCTTAACTTTTTTTCGAACATGAAGATCAATAGGCGTGTCATTGGTTACGGACTTGCTCTCATTAATAAAGATTAGGGGTAGTTGCTCTCCCTGAAATAAGGCGCATAGGATGCGTGTGTAGCTGCGCATATAAGCAACTGCAAGCTCATTATTTTGTGTCACGCGCGTGACTTTATCTACAATGGCAAGTAATTTTGGATCGTCCCAATAAATCGCAACAACAGGTGCTAGACGCGTGGCTGTATCTATATCGGCTGTATTTGCACCACCTTGAAATTCATATCCAAGGTCGGGGTGCCCTTCTTCTAAAGAAAGAAAGTAATTTTCAATAGTCTCACTTGCTGTTTTATTCTTGGAATGAATATAAGCCGGGGAAGCAAATTTTTCTACAAAGCGTCTACCGAAATCTCTTGCAGAAAAGCCATGTTGATCTTTTAGAGAGTGAAGGAGTAATAAAGCTGCATCGTTGTATTGTGTAAAACTGCGAGTCTTATCAGAAACTGCTCCCCCAATGAATTGTCCTAAAACAGCCCCGCGTAGTCTATCTGACAATGAAATCTGATGCATATAATCTCCTTATAGCTTTAAATTTAACTATAAGGGATTTTATAAATATTATAAATAATTAATTTAGAATGGGTTTAAATATAACTGGGGGCTCGGATTGATTTCATTCCGAACCCCCATAATTTTAAAAATATTTTTATTCTAAAACACTTCTTAAGGGAGTGTTTTCAGAGCTCAACACAAATGCTAAGGGTAAACCCTCACCAGACATAGTAAGATCTTGAAGATAAAGCATATAATCTTCTACTTTATTCAGATCGCTTGGTGGGGACTTTAGTCCTAAGAAAATAATATCGGCCTCTTTTGAAAATTCCTTAACAAAACTGAGGCGATTTTCAGCCTCATTGACGGATACATAGACATCGATGTCTAAAGGCAATCTTTTTTCCAGACTAATCTGTTCAAGCTCTTCCAGTTTTCTCTTGCGATCCATCTCATTAGAAACTGTGGCCTTGATGCGCAAGCGAGTGTTTTTTCTAGATTTATCCATTTGCAACATATAACCTAAGACCAGCATCAGCTCAGAATTGCACTGCGAACTATCATCCCACCAAATATGAATATTTTTACGTAAAAAATCTTTTTCAGTCTTATTTAATATGACGATATTTTTGTGTTGCGCATAGGCAAGTCTTAACATCTTGATAAAATCGATGGATTCATTTTCCTTCTTGATACCTCCAAACACGATAGTATTTGGATTAAGAGGGCCAATGCCGTAGTTATCAATCATAGATTGCATTCCCAGCGTGACAGTGTCTGCTTCCTTAACTTGGACTAAAGAGTGAATTTTCTCCTCTTTAAACATGTTAGATAAAGAGCTGACAAGATCCTCTCTTAATAAATTTGATCCAGGGGTAATGAAAGAAGCTGTGGTTAAAAAGCCTTTACTTTGGCTAATTCCTTGAGCAAATTTTACTAATAACCCGGAATGATCATCTGTGGCACCGGTGAACACTAAGAAGTGGGGACGCCATGATTTGGATGGGCTATTATCAGTTGCTAATTTATAAATTGCAAATCGCGAAAAGAAAAGCAATAATCCATCTCGAATATCAGACCAATTCGATTCAAATTTTTTCGCTTTAACAAAAAAGTATAAGGCAGCAATTAAGAATATCGATACCAAAGCCGTTCCAACATCAATCATTAGCATTGTGATCAGACAAGCTAGCGCGCCGGTTAAGGAGATGGCCCAATGTATGCGAAAACGGGGTCTCCAGCTTGGATTAGCCATTAAGGTTTCCATTCCAGCGGAAAGATTAAGGACGCAATAGGAGATAAGGGAGATCATTGTTAGCAATGGTGCAAGAATATTCACACTACCAAAATACGTTCCTGCCAAGGCAATCGAACAAGTTGCTAAAGTTGCTATTCTGGGTTCAGACATGGCTCCAAATGTTTTAGCGAAAATTTTTGGGGCCATCCCATCTTCTGCGATCGCTTGTAATGTTCTTGGTGCTGCTAAAAGCCCACCCAAAGCACTTGAAAGGGTGGCGCCCCAGATTCCAACAATAATGAGGGAAGGGATGCGGGCAAGATCCTGCATAATTAAAGGATCATTTTGAAGTCTTTCTCCAGGCACTTTATAGGCTAAAAATATACTAATAGCTACATAGATCAGATAGGCGCTCAAAATTGCACCTATTGTACCTATAGGCAATGAACGGGCAGGCTTTTTCAAATCCCCTGAAAGGGAAACGCTCGATTCCATACCTGTCATAGCAGGGAAAAAAATGGCAAATACAACCCAAAAACCTAAATTAGTTAAAGCTGGTGGAGTGAAAGTTTCAGGTGCGATAGGTGTCAAATCAGTTCCCGTAAATAAAGAAACCAGTGAAGCGGCGATAGCAATAAAAATTCCTACTTGAACTTTTAAAGCTCCTCGGACGGAACTATATGCTAGAATACTTAAAACTACTAAAGCGCCGATGCCAATATTAGTGATCGGCCAAGAGGGGATGAGATCGTGTAGAGATTCTGCAAAGCCGATGCAACAAAAGGCAATTGATAAAGATTGTCTAAAGAATAGTGGCATTCCAATGCCCACTCCGATTTCTATTCCAAGAGAACGGGAAAGCATGTAATAAATGCCCCCCTTGCCAATTTCTGTATTTGTGGCTATAGATGACATCGAAAGAGTAGTTACTAAAGCTATTGAAGCTGCCAATGTAATAATGATTAAGGTTTCGCTCAATCCCACTAGACCTACAATCCAGCCCAGCCTAAGAAAGATGATGACTCCAAAGAGCATTAAAATACACGGCACATAGACACCTAAAAAAGTACCAAATTTTTGATTTTCAGTAGAAGTAGGGATTGCCTTGCTATTTATTTCTTTTGGGTTTAAGAAATTTATTGTTTCTAATGAATTTGTCATATACCTCCCACTAATTCATGAATATTAAGAGTCTATCATGAAGACTCTATAGAGTATAAAATTATATGACAATCCTTGTTTTTTTGATGAAGCTTTTTAGCTTAAAAGGAAGAAATCGTCAGAAAATATTTATATATTCATTTTAATTAATTCTTTATTTAAAATCAATCAAAAAATATTAATTTTTTTTTATAATTTTTAAAATATTATAAATCATTTTCTCGAAATAGTTTAATGTGATATAATATAGTTATGATGTATTAGATAAAAATCAAAATCATATATTTTTGGTGTTTTTATGGCGGATGAATCCTGGAGCGATCAATTGTCTGAGTTTAAAAAAATATCGGAAAAACCTTCACTGACCACTAAGCCCTTTTCTGATACAAAACTGTCCACTTTCTCTATCATACCTTCGATAGCAAAACCATCTCATTCCACTCGCAAAATGAATGATGTTCAAAGATTAGCTAGCCTTCAAAACAAAGAATCTCGGGTAATGCGTTTTTTAGGAAAAGTTAATCATTTCATTATCGTGATTTTAGGAGTGTCTCCTTCAATGTTAAGTAGATCTCCATCACCTATTGTAGAAAATAAGTTAGTGGGACGAGTCCACCAGTTTCAAAAAGAGGTAGAAAAAACAGTTAGTTGTTTAAAAGACTTACGAGTTGAATTAGAGCAAGATAAGGAATTTCAATTTCCATCTTTAGTTACTTCTGTTATCGACCCTTTAATTAAAGAAATCTATCGTTTAAAGAAAGCTGGGGATACACAAATCACGCCCGCTCAGCAAGTCAGAGAGTCAGAAGGGTATGTGGATTGGATTGAGAAGGCAAAAAAATGGATAGAACTCTGTTACCATCGACATACTTGTAGAGAAGCGATAGATCAAGCTTTTATTAGCCATACTTATCACGAATTTCGCGCTAGAATAGACAAAGATCTTCAAGTTATTCAAGATTATTTAAATGTTTTTATGACTAAATTAGATACTAATGATTTAGTGAAGATTGAACTTAAAGATTTATTGGAACAAGAGCTTTCTCAACACATATTCGAACTTTACCTTCTTAAAGATCACTCCCCACATAATTCTATCGAATCATTAAATAGTTGGCGAGCGGAGGCGGACATCGCACGTGAAAGTTGCTTTAGTATCGCTTTACATGTGATTGACTCCCATATGGAAGAACTGATACAACCAACCATTTTTGAAGAAGGCGAGGATCCACATATCGTTGATATCCATGAAAGATTGAGTTTTCTAGAGCAAACGATTGTTAAATTTGATGAAATTATTCGTGAATTTGAATTATATCCAAATGAAGAGAAAAAAAAGGCATGTGTGATGAATTTATCTAAAATGGAGGATGAGGCTCATTCCCTAAACGTCAACTTACAATTAACTCATGATCATGTAGCACGCGTGCAGCATATCATCGCTTCTCTTTCTGCATTCCACAACCGATTGCATTAACGTTAAGGATATTCATGGTTTCATCTATCAGGACGGTAACTTTTCAAGAAACAATTTCAAGACAATATGCTCAAAATTTTAAACAAAAAATTGAGGAAATTGAAAAAAACTTTACAAGTCCTCGATTGGTCCAAGTGGGAAATTTTTTTGGAGGTTTAGCTACAACAATTGGTCATAAATCTGGATTAGCTTACAATACACATATTGCAGCTGAGCATATGAGCCAGGGTCTTTTAGACGGTGGATATACGTGGATAGCAACAAAAAAAATTATTAAAATTCTTTGGAAAATTACCCCCTCGGACACAGTAAACAAAGTTATCAGCCAATTAACTTACCTTTATCATATCCAGAAAGCAGTTCTTGATCCCACTCCAATAAATTTTTTAGCTCAGCGTGTAAAAGATGACATTGCAAAACTCGAATTTAAGGAAAGTATTTTGTTGCCGAGTAATACATGGGGGCATGCTATGCTATTGGCTGTTACGTGTAGTGGTGTTTTTGAAGGGAGAAAAAAATATAAAGTAGTTCAGTTTAATGAAGGGAATGGTCTAAGTGCACATCATCACCAAAAAGTAGAGGATGGAAATTTGTGGTTTCAAGTAGGACTTAAAATTAAACAAATTGATGGTGAAGAACTTTTTGGAAAAAAGTCTCATTTTATCAAAGATGTTTTAAATTATTTATTTATGGGCGGTAAAGTTGAAAAAATCTACGAAGAGATTTTACCCCAATTAAAAGGTACTTATAGTAATCAAAGTGATAATTCGCGTCTATGGAGTTTAGGTCAGCTGGGAGGCTCTTGCACCTCTTCGAGCTTAGCAGCATTCATACGAGCAAAATTTTCGGAAAGTTCCTTCAAAGAATTTCAAATTGTTGCTAAAGCGGAATCTTTATTAAAATTATACAGCCAGATCAAAAGAGGATGCGGAAGTCGTTCTTTGAGAAAACTTGTTTCACTTGAGATCCTTAGACAACTAGATGAGTGTGATTTAAATGAAGATCTCAAATTGGGATGTGAAATTATTAGGAAAAGTTTGCAGTCAGATTCCACTCCCACGAAGAATTTTTTTGGAGATAGTTCAGTTGAGGAAAAAGAAAAATCTTGTGTTAAATCTTTAAAATTAGCCTTTAAGATCTTAAGATCTACGACCAATCAAAATGATATCATTAATAAAGCTGTTATCGTTTTTGATAAATTTTTAGATAGTAGTGCAACGGAATTTTTTACTAAAAATGAATTAAAAGCATTTATTAAATTATCTAATCAAATAGCTTCATATTGCTTAAAACAGCCCTTTAATTATGAAGGAATTTATATAGCGACTATTGTAAGCTGTTTTATCGCCTTTGTACTTAAAAAACACGAAAGAGAAATTGAGGCAAAAGCAAAGTATAAAAAAAATATAATAAAAATAGATTCATTTATTTCTGATTTCCATAAAAGATGTGCTGTGCTTTCATTAGATAAAAAATTTAATACTCCCTATAATATTTTTATAGAGAAATATAGGGCAAACATTAGTAAAGACTTAAATCATATTGATCTCATTAACCAAGCTGTAAAAAATTTGCTAAATTATAATTTCAAAAAATTTGACTCTTTTTCTGAAGATCCGTTGGTTGAAGAGGGAGACAGAAAAGCATTAAAAGAGCTCCCGGGTAATCATGAGAATGAATTTAATGAAGATCTTCGAAAGTTTTGAATTATATAAAGTGATTGAATGACTTTTAACAATTCTCTCTTAAAACTATACTTATTATTTACTATTAAACACACCCCCAAAATTGTATAATTAAGATCTCAGAAAAATACATACTTATATGTATACATATAAGTATGTATTTATGTATAAAACATCTAGATACGTTAGGAGGATAAGATGAAAGAAAACATGGTTAGGTTAAGTTTTGATATTCCAGAGGAAGCACATTATTTATTAAAAACAGAGTGCGTCCAAGCGAGGTTATCTATAAAGGATTTTGCATTTGCAATGATTTTAAAAGGGTTAAAGGAGATTAAAGAAGAAAAATTTAAAAAGAGACTAATGGAATCAATTCAGCAATCAAAAGAAGGGAAAGGGCGAGTGATAAGTTCAGCTGAATTAGATGCTATGGTCGAAGATGAAGAATGAAGAATTTAATCTAAGATATACGAAAAATGCTGAAGATGACTTATGGGAATTGATAGCTGATAAAAGTAAAGTAGCAGTTCGTAAAGCTGTTATAAAAAGCTTAAAGTTAATGGTAAGTAATCTTAAGTATCCTTCTCTAAATACCCATAAATATGATGATATGGAAGGTTTAAATGGTGAGGAAGTTTTTGAGTCATATGCTCAAAATAACACCCCAGGGGCCTTCAAAATTTTTTGGCATTACGGGCCTGGAAAAAAAAAGATCATTACTATACTTCTTATCAGTCCACATCCTTAATATCTTCATTCTTCGTTCTAGAGGCAAATCGTTTTAGGGTGGCGAAAGCACCAATTTAAATTTTTTTAATACCAACCGACTATTCGAGCATTTAAGCGCTGGGTAAAACGTTGAAGATTTGTCTCAGAGCGTTTTGAACTTAAAATCCGACTGCATAGCATGGGTGGATGTTCGTATGTTTGAATTATAAATACTCTAGCTCAAAGCACGTGCATGAGCTATAGCAGCTCCGGAGATTGCATCTAGATTATAGCCACCTTCCAGGACTGACACTATTCGCCCCTTTGCATGTTTTTCAGCTATATTAATACAAGTATTGGTCAATTCCTTGTAATCTTCATCTTTTAAGCCTAGACCCACTAAACTATCGTTTTCATGTGCATCAAAACCACAGGAAATCAGGACAAAATCAGGTTTGAATTGCTCCATTGCCGGAACTAATTGATTATGAAATGCTTCAAGTATTTTTTTTCTACATTGATCTTTTGAGCCATAAACCGGACAATTTAGCACACTTCTTTGTTCATTTCCACCGGTGTCATTAGCACTGCCCCAATGTGGACCTGGGTAGAATCCAGTGGAAGTGTCTTTATGTGTGCTGAAATAGAAAATTCTTCCATCAGATTCAGTCAGTTTTTGCGTACCATCTCCATGGTGAGCGTCCCAATCCACGATAAGGACTCGCTTAAAACCTAGATTTTTAGTGAGATGCTTAGCTGCTATTGCTACATTATTGAAAACGCAAAAACCTGATCCTGTATGCTCGTGAGCATGATGGCCTGGAGGTCGGACAATACAAAAGGCACGGGAAGTATTATTTTTTTCATCCAAGATATATTCAATCGCCGTTAGTGGGGCTCCTGCAGCATATTGGGAAGTTTCCAAAGTATCAAAGCTAATTTTAAAATCACCGGGTACGTTAGTAACCTTGCAATTGGAGGTGTCAAAATCTGAATCTAGTGATTCATATTCCTGCAAATTGATTATTTGTTTTTCTAATTCTTTTTGGTAGCGCTTGTCATGGCATAAAGAGATTTCATCTATTGTCGCCCGGCGCGGCTTAATCGTATTTTCATTCTTCATTATGTTAGCTTGCCTCAAGGAGTTTTCAATTGCTTCGACACGTTGAGGAGCTTCAGGATGCGTTTTTCCAGTTATATGTTTCATAAATATTTCTTTATTAGCTACAAAGACAACGCGGTGTTTCATATTTTGGCTATCTGGTTTCTGGTTTAAGCTGTGCTCTTTTATCGAGTTAGGCTTTTCAATTGAAATTTGTTTCTTTTCGAGCCAATTTTTTGCAATCGTTTCCACAATGGTAGAAATTAAAGAAATTTTATAAGAAAATTTAATGAACCCGATCAGTTTGTTCATCCATTTATGCTGTCTGTTTTGAGGAATAGAAGTGAAATCTAAACATGGGTCTAAAGCTTGATTAGTATTAAGATTTACTCGAAAATTATTAATGCAAATTTTTCCTGAGGTGCTGTTTGAAAAAATGCTCATATTAATAGAACTCTTAAATTTTGTTTAATTAACAGGATTGTAACAAGTTTGTTGCTCAATTCTTAGAATCCACAGATACTTGCGCGTGAACTAATATTTTTGTTTCCCTTAGCTTTTCAAAGCATAGGTAAATGACAGGGGTTATAAATAATGTCAGTAATTGACTAAAAATTAAACCACCGGCGATTACTAACCCTAAACCTTGACGAGTTTCCCCACCTTCGCCCATGCCAATAGCTATAGGAAGGGCACCCATAATTGCTGCAATAGTCGTCATCATGATTGGACGAAAGCGCACCATGCAACCCTGATAGATAGCCTGTTCAGCTGCTACCGTAGGGTCTTTTCTAAGCTCTAAAGCATAATCGATCATCATAATGCCGTTTTTCTTCACTATACCGATGAGAAGTAAGAAGCCCATAATGCTATACAAAGAAAGGGGCTCATTGAACAAATACAAAGTTATTAGGCCACCCAGTCCGGCTAGAGGCAAGGAAGATAAAATTGTCAGTGGATGGATAAAGCTTTCGTAAAGCATTCCAAGAATAATATACATCACAATAGCTGCAGCAAGCAGCAATAAAGCAGTATCTTGTACAGTCGATGAAATTGCCGCAGCAGACCCTTCCATGCGCCCAGTTACATTGGCTGGCAAAGTATTTGCGACTATGGCACTGAGATGTTCTAATGCAATATTTTGAGCAATGCCTTTATTTATAGCAAATTGTATTGTCACGGTTGGAAGTTGATCGACGCGTTGAAAAGAAGGCGTGCCAAGCTCTTCGGTCCAAGTGACAAGTGCTTTTAAAGGGATGAGTTTACCGCTTTGTGACTTTACATGCAGTTTAGCAAGGGCGGATGGGGTATTTCGGAATTCCTCGGCTAAGTCAACGTAGACTTTATGCTGGGTGTCCCCTTTATTAATGTTAGTTACAGGGCTGCCTGTAAAGGCATATTGAATAACAGATTGGATTTCTTTTTTGCTGACGCCAAAATGTTGTGCTTGCTCTTCGTTAATAGTGATGACTAATTTTGGTTCATCGTGACTGACGCTGAGGTTGACAAAGGGAAAATCTGAAGAAGATTGCATTTTAGCTTTAAGCTGCTCTGCAGCCTTCTCCACTGCCTCCCCATCCATGCCCCGAACTAAATACTTCATATTTCCACCTGCCCCGAGATCCATATCCACATTTACTAATTGCCAGCCCATTGTAAATGTTTGCGTGCCTGGAATAGAATCAATACTATCTTGTATTTGTTTGATAATGGTGGATTGTGGTGGACGGGTTTTCTTAGGGGTAAGTTGCGATAAATAGAGTTGTCCATCCGGCCAGCTGATATCTAGCAAGGTATCTACGTGAGGATTAGCAAAAACGGCCGCTTCGATTTTTTTTTGGTAATCTAAGGCCTTTTCTGAAGATAGCCCTTTGGGCAGATTTACAATGCTGAAGACGAAGCCCCTATCTTCTTGAGGAAATAAATCGATAGGCAAGGATTTAAATAGAGGAACAGTAGCGATGAAACAACTTAAGGCAAGTAATAGGATCGTTTTAGGGTGGCGAAAGCACCAATTTAAATTTTTTGAATACCAGCTGACCATTCCAGCATTTAAGCGCTGGGTAAAACGTTGAAG
>JACDGH010000221.1 GCA_013815395.1 Parachlamydiaceae bacterium | reverse complement strand
GCTGTAGACAGGGTGTGCAAAGCCATTCGCGATAATGAAAGCATTCTAATCTATGGTGATAATGACGTCGATGGAATGACAGGCACGGCTTTATTGACCGAATTTTTGCAATTTCTTGGAGCAAAAGTCTTTTTTTATGTCACTAATCGCGGTACTTCACGTCAAAGTTTGATCGTTGAAGCTTTAGAGTATGCCTTAAAAAATGAATGCAAACTTCTTATTACTGTTGATTGTGGCATTACTGCCGCTGCGGAAATTGCTAAAGTAGTCGAAAAAAATGTCGATGTGATCATTACAGACCACCATGAACCCACAGATAAAATTCCTCATTGTGTGGCAACGCTTAATCCCAAATTGCTCAATAATCCTTATCCAAATCGGGATTTAACCGGCGTAGGCGTGGCTTTCAAACTTGCGCATGCCATTACCAATCAGCTAGTTGCAGAAGGTAAAATCTCCCCAAAAAAAGTTGACCTCAAGCGCTATTTGGATTTGGTTGCCATGGGTACCATCTCTGATATGGGATCTTTGCTGGGTGAAAATCGAATTTTAGTACGCTATGGCATTAAACAACTACGCAAAACCAAGCGCATTGGGTTAATGAAGTTAATCTCTATTTGCGACGTCGATCTGAATGAATTAACTACATTTACGATTGCATCAAAGATTGCTCCACGCTTAAATAGCTTGGGCCGTATTGATGATCCGCAGAAGGGCGTGGAAGTGTTGCTCATCCGAAATGCGCAAACTGCTGAAAAAATGGCCTTAGAGCTTGATTTAAATAATATTGAGCGACAAAAAATTGAAAGGACGATGTCAGCAGACGTGGAAGTGATTATTGCCAACCAACCTGAAATTATGGAGCGCAAAGCCATCATTATCCAATCAGATAAGTGGCATCCGGGCGTTATCGCCATCCTCTCCACGCGAATTTCCAAAGCTTATAATAGACCAACTATAGTTATTGCTATCGATAAAGAAGTTGGAAAAGGCTCGCTGCGCTCTATTCCAGAATTTCCGCTTCTCAATGTATTGAAAGATTGCTCCGACTTGCTCACCAACTTTGGCGGGCATGATTTTGCAGCAGGCCTCACTATTAAAGAACAAAATATTGAAGAATTTAAACGACGCTTTATCGCTGCCGCCGAAGTTCAATTGCATGATAGTGATGTGGCCACAAAACTCCATCTTAATGCAGAAGTAAACTTCCATGATCTCACCTTTGATTTAATGGAATCAATTAAGCTCCTTGAACCCTATGGCAATGAAAATCCCCAGCCAATTCTCTATTGCAGAGCAAAACAAGCTTGGCCTCCAAAAGTTATTGGGAAAACACACCTTAAACTTTACCTTGAACAGGGTGATCGGATGCTTGAAGGCATAGCCTTTGGAAAAGCTGCACTTAGTCCAATGCTGCGCAAAAAAGATTTGATGCTAGAAGTAGCCTTTACGCCCCAAATCAATAATTTTCAAGGCCAAAGTATCCAGCTAATGATTCGTGATTTTCGCATCATCGAACCCGAATCGCATACATAATTGTTATAAAAAGAAAGTGGCTAGTCTGGCTAATATTGCATAGAAAAAAACGCAGCGGCAAGGAAACGCAGACATAGAAAGCGAATCTCATGCGCGTTGTAACGATCTAAGCGTTATGAACGATATAACGATAAGCTAAAATAACTTATGTTCCCATCCCATACCTATGCAGCACTCGCTCTGCTTGTTGCAGATTCAATATGGGCTTCAAAATGAAATAAAAAAGAACAAAAAAGTTGAAAAACTGATATTTAAAAATCTATGCACGCTTTAGATCTGCCACAATCTCGTAGCTCGGCCCGCCCCCAATTCTTCCCAAGAACCTCATTTTTTTTGCCACAGGGTATTATTTTGTGTATATCTTCCAATCCTATATTGCTGTATATTGTTACCTTTTTGGAGGATACTTATGACGGACTCTATTTTTTCAGGCGAAGTATTGCGATTGGCTTTTGGCGGCGAGGGTATCATCCACCAAGAAGGACTCATTATCTTTGTCCCATTCACTGCCCCTGGCGATCGCATTACATACCGCATTATCCGGCGCAAAAAGAATTTTGCTTTTGGAGAGTTGATTGATATCCAGCAACCAAGTGTACAACGAATATCGCCAAAATGTCGCTATTTTGGCACATGCGGCGGATGTCAGCTACAACATCTTAATTATGCCAACCAATTAGATTACAAAAGACAAAGCATCCAGGATGCCCTAGTCAGGCAAGCTAAATTGACTGATATTGTTGTCCCTCCTGTCGTACCTGCCAAGCAACAATGGTCTTATCGACGTCGCATTAGTTTAACCCTTAAACCTTCACAGGGCTATTTTTTAGCAGGCTACACCACCGCCGATGGTGCTAACTTACTACCAGTAGTGCAATGCCCTATTTTCGTTGATTCTGATAATCCTCTTCTCGATCAAGTACAAGCAGTTGCTAAAGCTTTGGACAGTCAAGGGAACGTGGAAAGCAAACTAACACTTTTAAAACGGGATAACGAAACTTTTTTATTACATTTTCATTTCAAAATCTTACCTTCCAATGCCGAAACTGTATTAAAAGAAGCCACTCAACGCTATCCAAATTGGACAGGTGTTATAGCCTCTTCCCCCAAAAAAATCCTACAGTTTGGTCAACTTGAAACACAATTTGAAATAGGCGGACTATCCTTCGACTTCTCACCCAAAGCCTTTATTCAAAATCATCCTGAACAGAGCTTGAATATTTACCAATCTCTTTGCAATCATGCAGAATCCTTGCAGCCCAAAAACGTTCTAGACTTATATAGCGGCATTGGAATATCGAGTTTGATGCTTGCAAATTTAGGATTGAATATTACAGGTGTTGAATCCAATAAGGATGCTGTGCGTTTAGCTCAAATCAATGCAAAGAAAAATGGGATAGGTTCTGTTAATTTTGTGCAAGCTGATGTCCAGCAAGTATTGGGAAGTTTATTAGAAAAAAATCCCGATCTGGTAATTGTTAATCCACCACGCGAAGGCCTTGACCCAAGCGTCATCCAAGCTCTTATTAAGCAGCCGCCACCGGCCATCTTATATATTTCTTGTATGCCACCCACCTTGGCGCGTGATTTAAAACTATTATGTGCCGAGAAATATCAAGTTGGAACGATAGAAGCTTACGATATGTTCCCGCAAACATCACATGTCGAAACGCTAACTTATTTAAAATTAAATTAAGACTAATATAATAATCATGGAAAGCGGTGACAACCTCACCGCTTTCAAGAAAGAAGAGACCTCGCAAGGTACACCTCGCTTAAGGTATAATTAGCTAGCTGCTTTTAATTTATTTGCTTTTTTGCCCAATTTCTTTTCTGCATAATCTTTTACATCTTGATCATGAATGACCCAAGCTGCACCTTTACGCAGAGCTTTTAATTGACCAATTCTTGTAGCGTAATAAATTTTTTGAGCAGGTACACCTAGAAGACGCGCAACTTGATTCACAGAATGATAACCTTTATTATTGTCAAATAATAGCTCGCCGTTAAACATAGATTTAGAACGGGAATATTTTTGCTTACGATATGCTTCTAAATCATCAAGATGAATCGTCCATCGTGTTGTTTCTTTTCTAGCTTTTAATTTATTAAGTTTAATAGCAACATAAATAGCTTGACGAGTTACTTTATTTAAAATTGCGGCTTCGGTGATTGAAACCAATTTATTTTCTGGAATTTCAACCTGATTTTTATTTTTAGACATAGATTCTCCTTTTTGTTAATCTATCATTTTTAATAACGAAGTTATTTAATTGTTCTTCCTAAAATGTTGATCCGAAGATTGAAGAACAATGTAACTTTACAAAACTTCCATTAGGTCAGCTAAGCTGAACTTAATAAAATCAGACACTTTCGCCTGATCGAAGTAACTATTTTACATAAAAAAGAATTTAAATCAAGCTTTTCTTAACAAAATATTCAATTTTCTTCAAACAACCTAAATTTTTTCATTTTTTAAACCTTTATTCAAGTTTGTACATTAATGATGGCAGAAAACTTTGATTGCCAATATAATGATGATTAAACCTAAAGGATTGCCATGCCAAGTTTTTTCTCATCTATCTTTTTTGTATTATTATTGCTTTCTACAGCCTTTTCAAGGCAATTACCGGCAGTCAAACAGCCGGATCTTACGCCTCAGACGACCACGATCAAGATCAATGAAATCATGAAGGCACATGCCACATATAAAGAACTTAATCCAGTCTTAATTAAGCGCATTCTTCAAAATTATTTAGAAAATCTTGATCCTGTTAAAACCTATTTCATAGAAACAGACATTCATCAATGGTTAGAACCTTCCGATAAACTACTTGATCAAATTGAACAAGAATACAAGCATAGTGATTTTCACACTTTTGAATTAATTCACGAAGCAATGGCGAGCGCTATTGAACGACGCCATACCTTAGAAAAACAAATTGACATGTCCCAACTCCCTAAACGTGTCAAGCCGGAAGAATTTAAAGACATGAAATGGGCAAACACCGAGCAGGAACTGCTTACTCGATTAACCCGCATTAAAGCTTTACAGATTGAAACGGCTTCTAAACTTAATGAAGAGACTAAAGAAAAATCTCTACAACGAATGGCCAAGCGACAGACTAAATATGAAGATGACATTCTCACAACTGATCCTGTAGAAAGACAGCGACTCATCTTGGTGGAAGTTCTTAAAGCCACGGCTTCCTCTTTAGACTCCCATAGCTCCTATTTCACACCAGATGAGGCCACCCAGTATATGATCAATGT
>JACDGH010000220.1 GCA_013815395.1 Parachlamydiaceae bacterium | reverse complement strand
TTTATCCTGTCGATATCCCCATCCAAAATTAATATTAAATGGTGAAGGCCAATCATCTTCACAAGCTCCACAAGAGTCACTCGGCAACAAATTATCTGTCCATGCTGACCAAGATGACCAAGAGGCCATCAGCGATGAACTCACTAGTAAACATGCTGCCAATGTCGATATAAATTTTCGCATAGTTCCTCTTGCAAAGTAATGTGTTCAATTAATTTATTTGTTTTAAGCCGCGGTTATCGCCCCAAAAGTAGCATTTAATATTGGCTTCGGAAGTGAAAAAACAACATCTTCAGTTGTAAAAATAACATTCTCCACTTCTGTCACGCCGAGAGCAATTAATCTTTCTATGCATCGTTGTACGATAGTTTCTGGAGTAGATGCCCCAGCTGTTAGTCCAATAATTTTTATATTATTCAGCCAATCGGGATTTATGTCTCCCTCAAAATTAATTAAATAGGATGCAATGCCCCTTTTCGAGGCAACTTCCCTCAAACGATTTGAGTTGGAGCTTTTTGGATCCCCGACAACTAAAACTAAGTCGGTTAAATCTGTAATTTCACGTAAAGCCATTTGTCGGTTAGTCGTAGCATAGCAAATAGAAGAACTCGGCAACGTTTCGATAGTAGGATATTTTTTTTGTAATGCATCAGTAATATCCTTAACATCATCTAAACTGAGTGTAGTTTGAGTGATGTAAAATAATTTCTCACCATCTTTAAAAGCTAAATTCGCCACATCATCGACAGACTCCACAATTGTGGTAACGTCCGGAGCTTCTCCAGCTGTACCTATGATCTCAACGTGATTGCGATGACCTATTAATACAATTTGATAGCCTTGCAATGCAAAACGCTTCACAGCAGAATGCACCCGGGTCACTAAACCGCAAGTGGCATCGATCTCTATAAGATTCCGTGCTTGCGCTTGGCTACGAACGGCTGGCGACACCCCGTGAGCTGAATATATTAACCGAGACCCCACTGGAACATCATTTACATCTTCAATGAAGATAGCTCCCTTCTCTCGTAAGCCGTCGACCACATATTTATTATGCACGATCTCATGCTTCACATAAATTGGCGCTCCCCATAGCTGCAATGCTTTTTCAACTGTTTCGATAGCTCTTTCAACACCTGCGCAAAACCCTCTAGGCTTTGATAACAACAATTTCATAATTCATATCCCATAAAATAAGTAAATCTCTTTAGAAAAAGTTAAAAACTTACAACTCTTTCTTTACCTCATAAAGTGATTAATCATATAGAAAAAAAGTGAATGTGAAAAGAAAAAAAGAAGTCAGCAAAAATCATATTCTAATTTTTTTTAATAAATCTCGAAAATACGAAAAAATTATTTGACTGATGGTATGGTAATTATTTAGCTTAGGACCTAAAGGGTTTCTGAAGTGAAAGAAAGAAGAATTACAACAATTAATTCTTTAATTATTTTTTTTCTTTGAACCCTTTAATCTCCTCAAATTCTTTCTTTCTAAAAGCTCTTTTAAGTTCATTTCTTTGAGATTTCTTCATTTTTCGTTTGAAAAAGATTTCAATAAAGTTCATAGTTAGTCTCTAATTAATCAATAATTTAGCAAAAATGAAACTACGTACCTATGTTTAAAATAATTACCTTTCATATATTTTTGGCTTTAACTCTTTTTGAGACTTCTCTCTGCACTCTCAATGCATTAGATTATCAAGTCGAGTTTGTAGGCAATCTTGAAAACGAAACTCATATTCTTCTAGAAGAAACATCCCAGCTTTCCACTTTACAAAATTCCCCTGCCTCTTCGGCAGCGGCTTTACAGCGGCGAGCAGATAAGGACATTTCTAATCTGCTTAAAGCTTTGCAAAGCCAAGCTTATTATGGAGCTAAAGTTAAAACATCTATTAACTTTGATCTCACACCTGCTGTCGTAAAAATAGAAATAGAAACTGGTCCGATCTACCCCTTAACATCATTTAGTATAGTCTCTTCTAAAGAAACGGTAAACGATGAAGATTATCAATACCCTTTTGCTTCTATAGACATTCAAGATCTCGAAATTACTATTAATAACCCTGCCTTCCCTAAAGACGTTCTTAATGCTGAAGAAATATTACTTAAACGATTGGAAAGGGAAGGATATCCTTTAGCTAAAATAGTCCAAAGAGAAGTTCTTGCTGATCAAACTTCTAAATCAGTCTCTGTTACACTACACTTGGACAGTGGGCATTTGGCAAGATTTGGCCCTACATCAATTACTGGACAAAAACGTGTACAAGACATCTTCTTTTGTAGAAAAATAACATGGCAAGAAGGCGCTCTCTACCAACCAGAACAAGTTGCTCGCACTTTAAATGCGCTAGAGGCTAGCGGCTTATTCAGCTCAATTACTATTCGCTATGCAGATGAAGTAGATGAAAACGGAATGTTACCGATGAATATAACCGTGACAGAAGCTAAACATCGCAGTATTGGATTAGGTCTAAATTATGATACCGACTTAGGACCAGGTTTAAGCGCGGAATGGGAAAATCGAAATCTGCGCGGTCGGGGCGAAAAACTCAGCTTTGTCACCAACCTTTGGTTGCGAAAAAAAGAAGGTACACTGCGTTATACCATACCAGATTTTTACCGCCCTCGCCAGGATTTGATTTGGACAGCAGAAGCCTTGAATTTGGATACGCGCGGCTTTGAAGAATCCTCACTAAGCCTCTCAGGAATCATCGAAAGGCAATTGAATGACAATATCCGCTTTTCATATGGGGGGATGTTCAAGAGACTGCGCAACTGGGATTCTGACAACAACGGTTCTTTTAATCTCCTTAAAGCTCCCCTTCAATTTATGTGGCATAAAACTAACAGCCTCTTAGACCCCACTCAAGGCAGTGTAGTGCTTATAAAATCTACTCCTACACTCGAAACGAAGTCTCCAAGGTTCGCCTATTCAATAAACACTATTTCTGGCTCAATTTATGTGCCATTGCGAAAAGACCAACGCTTTGTAATTGCTGCAAAAGCTACTTTAGGCTCAATTTGGGGGGCAAATAAGCACAGCATACCACCTTCAGAGCGCTTTTATGCTGGTTCTGATAACTTATTGCGCGGCTACCGATACTTAACTGTAAGCCCACTCAACGAAGAAAATAAGCCAATCGGCGGCCGCTCTATGATGGTCTATTCACTAGAAGCCCGCATGCGTTTTTCTGAATGCTTTGGGTTTGTTACCTTTTGGGATATCGGGAATGTCTACGCCAATTCACATCCTCAAATTAATCATAAACAATTGCAAGCAGTAGGTGTCGGCGCTCGATACCATACACCCGTGGGTCCCATTCGCCTTGACATCGCTTTCCCATTAAACCCTCGTAAACATGTTGATAACCGCTTCCAAATCTATTTTAGCATAGGACAATCTTTTTAAATATGCAGATGATCTACCGGTTTATTAAATTTATATTTTTTTCCTTAATTGCATTTTGCTTGGCCTGCTTTTGTGCTTGGGTTTATCTAAATTCAGATTATGCCAAGCCACAAATTACACGAGCTATCGATAAAAGTTTAAGTGAACTTACAGGATCTAATGTATCTGTCAATAGTTTTTCATTTTCCTTTCCTACCACATTGACATTATCTGATATTGCTTTAAGTGAGACAGAAACGCCTTGGCTCACAGCTAAAAACATTCACGTCTCTTTTTCACCAAAAGAGATTATGCACGGTAAAATTGCTATTAAATCATTAGAAATTGATGATCTCCATCTTTTATCCCTTCCTCCTTCAAAACACTCAGAAAAAACGGCATTTTCCTTAAATTCATTGAATTTCTCATCATTACCTTTAACTTTAGAACAAATTAAAATCAATTCGGCAAAACTTTCCCCAGAGGTTTCTAAAGAACTTAATTTATTTCCTAAACATTATTCTAAAGAACTTCAGCTTTACGCTACTTTATATCCTGACTTTCCGAATGGTTCAGTAAATGCTACACTCCTTTTAGGCTCCAGCGCTGATGCGAAAGAAAGTTTCAGCAATATTAAACTATCTCTTAAGCAACAGGATGAAAAGCTCTCTTGCACATTTGATATCCATGAAAGCAAAACAGGCTTACTATCGGAAGTAAGTAATTATCCATTCCCCGATGATTTACTTCTGCAAGGAAATATCACCTCGTCATTGGTTGATCTGCAATCTTTATTGGAAGGTATTGTTGACACCCCCATTAAAAAATCTTTGGAGGCCTCTTTTTCAGTACAATTTGGAAAAGATATTCACGGCCTAGGAAAGCTTTCTCTCTTTTCTAATCGATCTGTTCATTTGGCCATTGAGGAAGCTACATATGGTCCTTTAGATATCGATGGCCACATATCTCTTTCCCCTAATCAATCTTTAAAAGACACAGAAATTAATATCATTTCAAAAAACGTCGCTCTTTTAGGACCATGGACTCATCCTTCTTTAAGCTCTATCAGCGGAGCTTGTGTGGCAACTTGTCGCCTTACTGGGTTTATTTCTGAACCTAGTGCCTTTATAAATTTTCAAACTGACGAACTAGCGTATGAAACAATTCATTCACAAAAAATAAATGGTGAAGTGGAAATTCATTACAAAGTTGATCGATGTTCGGGAAAAGCCCATTTAGCAACTTCTTTAGAAAATAAACCCATAGAAGCCTCTGGTGTTTATGAATGGATTCCCGGAAATTCTCTATCCTTATCCGATCTTTCAATAAGTGGCTATGAATCAATTGGCAAAGGAACTCTTACATACGAACAAAATACCGGCTGGCTCGAAGCCAATGTCAGGGGAACCACTAATTTCTCTGCTTGGAATAACTGGCTGCCTGAACCTGTAG
>JACDGH010000219.1 GCA_013815395.1 Parachlamydiaceae bacterium | reverse complement strand
GCTTTAAGGCGTCCTACCATCAGCTCTTTTGAAACCAGTGATTTGTCTGGGAGATGTCCACATTTTTTCTCAAAGACTTGATCCTCAATATGCACAGCTGCCGCCCCCGCGCGTTGCATCGCGCGAATGGTACGCGCAATCATGAAGGCGTTTCCCCAGCCCGTATCGATATCGACGAGAATTGGCAAATCTACGGCTTCGGTGATGCGTGAAACATCCATTAGGACATTGTCAAGAGTCGTCATTCCAAGATCAGGCAGACCATAAGAGGCATTGGCTACCCCAGCGCCAGAAATATAAAGCGCTGAGAAGCCAACGTGTTTTGCCATTAGGGCAGTATAAGCATTGATCGTTCCAACCACCTGTAAGGGAGTGGATTGTACTTGAGCTTTGCGAAATTTAGATCCCGGCGTGAGTTTCATAACTTATATGCAGTTTGTTAATGTCCATTTGCTTCCCAAGAATTGAACGAAGGTCAGAGCCTTTGATTGCATAAGATTGGCGCATTGACAAAGGTAGGCCTATCCAGTTTAATAATTTATCCAGATGTATAAAACAAGCAAATCGTTGAAATAAATTAGAAGGTAATGATTTGATGGGCTTACAACCAATACTAAGCAATTTGCGGCTAGCAATATTAGTGTTTAAAGCCGTGGCAGTAAATGTTGTTACAGGCAGTTTTTCCTTTTTATTACCAACACTAAATTTATTTTCAAAATATGTAAGAGCTAAAGCAGACATTAATAATGCAGCCTCTTTACCAATTTTTTTGCCGTGATAATCGCGTCTTAGGGCTAAGCCAAATTCGGATTCTCCGGGCTTACTTCCACTGCCGATGGCCGCGCGACCTATAATTTCTCCTGTAACTTTGTCGACAATAGCTAAGCCTGTAAAAACATTTCCTTGCAAAGGACGGACACTATCATAATCAATGCGTTTAATTATCTGGTCATCAGTATTGATGGCTCCATTCCCATATCTTCTTACGTTAACAGAATCTTGAAAAACCTTGACTAGAGATATAAATTCAGGTCTGGAAATGATTTCAGGATTTTTGGCAACCAGCGCGGAGAATTTATTTCTAAATTCAGTAGAGTAAGGTCCTGTAAACGTTTCTAGGGAAATTCTTTCACCAACTGCACTTATTAAGCGAGCAGGATCGCTTTTGTGAAGCGAGATCTTAATTTCACCGGTATACTTCTCCTGCATAAAGGGCAGGGGTTGATTAATTGCAGAATTTAAAGGTAACGTAGATGACATAAAGATTCTCTTAAATGTTAAAGAAATTGACTCAATAAAAGAGGAGGGCTCCTTTCGAATAAAATTAAAAAATTATTTGAAAAAAGCCCTCCTTAGTGTTGCAGAATTAAATTTTTATAAGTTTACTATTCCTTTTACTAAAGGAGCTATATCCTTGTGAAATTTATATTCTCTAATTGCAGCTCCAACGTAGTGAGAAACTTTAAAATTTTCGCCAGCTGCATTAGTAAATTCGCCCATGCGTGCAATTTCAGCACCTCGTTTTGCAATATAAGCCTTTAGGATGCTTATGGTAATAACAAGACCGGGTTGATCTTTTTCGTTTGCTTTTTTTAAAGCTTTTTCCATAGCTTCAAGCAAATCACCTGCTTTAACAGTCACTTGTCCAAGCTTCCAAGCTTTAGAGTCATAGCCCATTTTACCTAGTAATTCCACAACATCTTTTTGCTTAAGAGAATAAAGGTGGCTTCCGCAGAAGAATGGATGTGCCATTACTTGTTCACTATCCACTTCAGGGATATCATTGAAGAAGGCATTATCGCAATCTTTTTGAACGACTTCTAAAGGCTCTTTTTTAAGTCTTTCTTTTATTTCGATTTCACCAAATTCGCGAGACTGTTTAATTATTCTTGATTGATTCGATCTCCTGCCGCCATCAACAACTTCGCAATGTGCGATGTTAAGGCCAGCTCTAAAAGTTTCATCTTCTTTTAGTTTCGATTCCAGCGCAATCTGTGCTCGTTCACCTTCATCAGCTTGAGAAACAAGTTGAAAGTGGCCAAATTTATGTGCTTGTGTTTGTTGGCGAATCGCATTAACACGATCAGTAATTTTTTCTTTGCTATAATCTTTGTGATTTTCTAGTAATCTACCCCATGCTGTAATATCAACAAAAACAGCTAGAACCTCAGGAACTATTTTCTTTTCGCTAGCGATATTAAAAATTCTTTCAATAAAATCGCTCTCTAATTCCCCATCCTCTGGCTCAATTTTTTGGCCCATTTTTGGATAGCCTTCAGCACTAAAACTAATTATTCTTGCGCTAGGTCCACCGGAACCAACATCAATCATCATAAAAGTTGTTTTGCTGAAGGTTTCTAAAGCAACGTCATTTGCTAAACTTTCAATTTGAGTTAAATAATCTGCCTTTAAAGTGGGGGCTAGTGAAAGTTGTGACTCCAAATACTTTGATTCGGTTGATACTTTAATTTCAAATGTCATAATAATTCCTTTTTTTATTTAAAAATTTTTTAGTCCAACAATTATTGGCTAACTTTACAAAAATTAAAAATCTCTGCATTAATTCACTGCGCTTGATCTAATTACACAATTTAGCGATATTTAATACTACACGAGGCTATAAAAAAGCAATCCCCATGCTCAAACTATTTGCGGATCAGAAAGAAATCATGTATGACTAAATAAAAAAATATATTAGGCAGGATTATGATGCAAGGCTTAGGAAAAGATGGAATGCAGCAGGTGGCTGTGCTTGGAGCTGCAGGTAAGATGGGTAGTGGCATTGCTTTGTTAATTTTGCAGCAGTTTGCTAAGCTCACCTGCAGTGTAAAGGAAAATCAGGTAAGTCCTTACCGATTAATTTTGATCGATGCTAATGAAGCCGGCTTTGCCATGCTGAAGCGTTATTTGCAAGACCAGTTAAAAAAATATGCAGAGCGCAATATTAATGAATTACGTGCTTTGTATAAAAAAAGAGCGGATCTTATTGATAATTCAGAAATGATCAATGCTTTTGTTGAAGAAGCTTTTGAGTGCGTTTCTTTAGTGACTATGCTGGAGGAATGTCGGGGAGCTCAATTGGTTTTTGAAGCGATTGTGGAAGATATCGACATCAAGATTGAAGTCTTTGCAAAACTTAATAAATTATTAGGTCCGAATTGCTATTTTTTTTCCAACACCTCAAGCATACCTATTCATACATTGCAAGAGAGATCAGATTTGCAGGGACGTCTCATCGGTTTCCACTTTTATAACCCACCTGCCGTCCAACGTTTACTAGAACTTATTATACCAGAAAACACACCTCAGCCTCTTATCTCATTAGCCGAGGAAATTGGAGAGCAATTAAAGAAGACAGTCGTGCATTCCAAAGATGTGGCGGGATTTATTGGCAATGGGCATTTCATTCGCGAAGTTCATTTTGCATGTGAGCAAGTGCACGCTCTAACAAAAAATATGCCTCTAATTGAAGCCATTGTACTTATAAATCGGATGACTCAGGAGTTTTTGCTCAGGCCAATGGGTATTTTTCAATTAATTGATTATGTGGGCATTGAAGTTGTGCAACGCATTGCAAAAATCATGTCGACCTATTTGCATCAAACTTTTGGAAATGAATTGATTGATCGTATGGTAGAGCAAAAAATATGTGGGGGGCAATTTGGCGATGGATCGCAAAAGGATGGCTTCTTTCATTACGAAAAAGGCGTGCCGGTGGAAATTTATGATAGGGTTAGCAAAAAATACACCTCTTGCAATGGGTTAGATTTTCGCAAAAAAATTGATGATTGGTTCGGTGGAAAGCCCCCTTTGGGAGTTTCATGGACTTTGTTAAGTAAAGATCCTCAAGGCAAAGAAAAAATAGCCGAGTATTGGAAGCATTTACTCAGAGATGAAACTAAAGGGGCGAACCTGGCTAAAGAATTTAGAGCAGAATCAAGAAAGATTGCTGAAGATTTAGTTGCAGATCGGATTGCAGGTTCAATTAAAGATGTAGACACAGTATTGATGAATGGTTTCTTGCATTTATAACGGGTATAAAGGGTAAAAAGGGCTGTGATAATGAAAGGTTTACGAAAAAAATTGTATGCAGCTGCAGGGTATAACACGATCTTCATGGGATCGGGTCGAAAAGAATTCGATCCCTCTAAACCTTTACGTTCTTTTGAGGAATATTTAAAAGAAACCGCCGAAGGCACTGCACACCAAATGGATCATCCTCAATTTGATGAAGGCGTGATTGGCAGTTTCATGTCGGCTCGCTTTTTAAAGCAGGCAAATTTACCTGGGTTTTTGCCATTTATGTCTCCTTCACTAGAAGGTAAAGCTTGTACAGCTGTTGAAGGGGCTTGTGGTACAGGTGGAAGGGCTATAGCTATAGCTGCCCGAAGTGTGCTTTCGGAGCTTTCTGATAGCGTATTAGTGGCGGGCTTTGAAATGCAAAATTCTGTTAAGGCTGTTTATGGTGCTGACATATTAGCGGGAGCGGGTTATTACCAAAAGGAGCGCAAAGAGGGACAATCTTTTTTCTTTCCTGGAGTTTTTGCAACACGTGCAGGGGCATATTTTGAAAAATTTGGAGAAGCTAATGTGCGTCCCGGCATGGCTGCCTGGTACCAACAAGCTATCATAAATGCACGTAAAAATCCAAAAGCACAAGAATATCATAATAAAACTATCGATTTACTTGCTTTGGGAATGACCCCCCCAGATGCTCAGCGTTTTATACCTCATCTTAACTTATATGACTGTTCTAAAATTAGCGATGGGGCTTCTTCTTTGATCATTGCTTCTGAAGATGGCTTAAAGCATTGTGGCATTGATAAAGCTAATGCTGTTGAAATTCTT
>JACDGH010000010.1:570-22555 GCA_013815395.1 Parachlamydiaceae bacterium | reverse complement strand
CACTCTTGAACATCGTTGAAATTAAAGTTTAAGTAGAATTTAAATTAAATATACAAAAAACAAGTCTTTGTCAAAAAGTGTAAGGGATGTGAGTGTGTTAAAGTGTAAGTCATGTGAGTTTCGGACACGCCCTGGTTACCTTATTTGAGGCGATCTTTATTTGATTAGAAAATTTATGCGAATCATTGGCGGCGGGCGATATAAAATTTTGGGCAAAAAAGTACAAATGAAAATACAAGAACCATGAGTGTAAGTGAAACTGCAGCCATCGAGGTCTGCCCATTGTGCTGAGCCATGCTAACACCAGAATGTTCCACTACTTGTGTTTACGACTCCTTTAATCGACGTCTCAGCAAAACAGAAAATGGCAGAAAGACAGATTATCTTTATCATGAGCAGAACAGGAATCCGGTTCTTCTTTTTTGCTCTTTCGATTCTCTTATAAGGCCCATTATGTTGCATGCTAAACCAAAGGGGCGATGAAGATAGAATACTGCTAGAATACGCTCAGTATTCTTTGCTCATGTAATAAGGTTTTTTAAAGTAGCAACCACCATGTCGCCTTAAAATGACTAAGCTTGCGAATCAATAATATCAGCGAGCAATTGCGCTACACGATGGTCCCAAGTATGATGCGCTAATACTTTTATGCGAGCCTGCTTAGACATCTCTATACGGCGAGGTTCATCATTAAGGAGATCATGTATCTGCAAATTTAAATCATTCACATCTGAACGGCGATACAATATCAATTCTTTTCCATCCACAAAATGTTCTCGCATATAAGCATTGTCATTTGTGACTACTACAGCTCCAGCAGCTGCCCCGCTAAAAAAGCGCTCATGCGCACCGCGTTTGTTTTTTATACTGGTATTCAAGAGGATTTTTGTGCGTTTCATAATTTCCAAGGCCTCTAAAAAGGTGACACCGGGATGCACTACGATATTGGGATAACTTTGAGAAAACTCTGCCCAGTTTTTGCAATCAAGGCTATCGCCAAAAATATGCACCGGGCAGTCTGAGATGCTTTGCAAGAGATCGAGCTTATCGCGCCCTTTGATGTAAAGTTCTACTTCAGAAATAATTGACTGCAGCAGGTTCAAATCAATATTCTTAAAATGACCTCCTAATGTCTGCTCAAGGGCAAAAATATAAGAAGTTTGTTCATCTCCCAATGTCAATTCTACTGCTTCCTGCATACTTCGACAGATATCGATGGGAAATTTTTCCTTCCACTCTTCTCTACGGTGCTCGCAATCGACAAAAGTGGCTAACATAACCACATCATAGATTTTTGCGACTTCTTTTTCGGTAGCTAGTTCTTTTTCAACAGCATGAGGCATAAAAAAAGTATTTTTAAAAAAATTGGTTTTAAAAGATTCACAGCAATATTCGTCATCACACGTTAGCGCTACATTGGGACTAGAAATCAAATCCATAAAACGAAATGGGGAATCTACTAAACAGGCCACATGACGCAAGCCAATATAATCGCAAAATAAACTACCACCCTCAATTTTCAAGGCCCCATTAAATCCTAAGGTAAAATCAGGGGGCGATTCTAGAGGCAATAAGAAACGCTGACTTCCTTCTAGGAGTCGACACACACAACCGGCCCGCTGAAAGGCCTCGAATATTTTTTGACTGAAATGATGTAACACATCGTAGGCACTGGTGTCGGGGAGTAATATGTCAACTTTTAACATTTGGATTTCCTGATTGCATCAAAGATCAGATAATTGCCCTAATATCCGTTTATGTCCAGATGAAAAGGCGCGCTCTTTAATTCGCTTTTTTGGCACCCATTCATATCCATCGATGGGCTGCTTTTCTTTAACGGTAAAACTGTGGGGATACAATTGGGCCCGATAGCGCGTAAATGAATGCTTTACTTCCTGCAAGCTTTCTTGCCAATCGGCCTTTAATTGCATTTCCTTAAACAATTGCTGAGCTAGAGCTTTGGGATCAACTAAGGCACTGTTCAATTCAAAATAGGGGAATTCATGCAAATCTGACATGATTTTGCCTTTAGATCCCCGTTTAATTAAGATAGCATCACCACAGGATACGACAGCCACAGCCCGATAAAGCTGGGTAACAGCTGTTTTAGAAGATTTGAAAGGTAGTTTATCGGCATTGCCTGCGGCAAAAGCCTTACAGTTATTTCTCAAAGGACACTCAAAGCATTTAGGTTTGCGCTTGCAAACCGTGGCACCCAATTCTATCAAAGCCTCACTTATAATCCATGGCTCTATTTCAGGAAGCATTTCTTGGGCTAAGGCATGGATATGTTTTATAGTGGGGGATTTAGTAATATCTTCAGTGATGCAATTGTAGCGAGCTAGTACTCTTATAACATTGCCGTCCACCGCTGCTTTACGTTGATGGAAGGCAAAGCTGAGAATAGCGCCGATCGTATATGGTCCCAAACCTTTGATTTTTTGAAGTTGATTCTCCAAGTGAGGCAGAATCCCATCATGATTTTCAACGACATAGCGAGCGCCTTGATGCAGGTTTCGGGCGCGAGAATAGTAGCCCAAACCCTCCCATTCTTTAATAACAGCATCTAAGTCAGCTTTAGCCAAATCTTGGATGGTAGGAAATATCTGCATCCAGCGTTCGAAATAGGGAATAACAACAGCAACTTGGGTTTGTTGAAGCATGACCTCTGACACCCATACAGCATAAGGGGAGGGGTGGTTGCGCCATGGGAGGTCGCGACATTGAGCTAAAAACCATGTTTTAAGAGCATCAATTTCCCTATTTGTTTTTTTCGGCAGCATTGATCTCATAAAGTTTTAAATATTTATAATAGGCAGTATGGGCATTGTAGGAGGATATGACAAAACCTTCATATCCGCCCAGGAAGCCGCGCTTGATAATATAGCTTTTAAAAAAAGCAAAGAGGCCATGCAAGATAGCTTTTGTGGGAGAGGATGATTTTTTGGTTTTATTTTGTTGGGCAAATAGTGTTGAATAGGATTGCATTTTTGCTAAGAAATCGGAAATGGAGGCATAAGAATAATGGATCATGGCCCCTTTCAATGTGACTATGGATAGATTTTTAGTTATGATCGATTCATGCACTTGGGCATCAGAAAATTGCGTGATCATTTTATTGTACAGTCTTAGTTGATGATCAGGATACCAACCGCACCATTTAATGAATTTACCATTAAAGTAGTTATTTCGGGGGAAAGCGTACACTGTTTGGGGGTTTTCTTGAATATCAACAATTGCCTCTGTCATTTCCGGCGTCACCACTTCATCGCTATCGATTGATAGAATCCAATCATTTTTAGCAGCAGCGGAGGCTAGATTATGCGTTGGACCAAAACCAATGAAAGCTGATTGGAGAATGCGTACATTTGAAAAGGTTTTAGCAATAGTCATGGTTTCATCGTTAGAGCCTGTGTCAAACAACAACACCTCGCCAAATGGAACTAAGGCCAACAACACCTCTTGAATGTATTGTTGGCTATTTTTTGTTAAAACAGTGACGCTTATGTTTTTAAGGTTCATTGTCGCCCAAAATGTTAATGACCAGTTTCCTGCACAATTTTTTGGACTGCTTCTATGACGCGTTCAGCATGTCCTTCGATTTTTACAGGTTGTTCAATCCATTGAATGATGCCGGCAGAATCAACCACGAAAGTGGAGCGCACCACACCTTGCTTTTCTTGCACAGCATTGAATTTTTGTGCCAGGGACATATCTTCATCACAAAGCAAAGTGTAATTGAGATCGTGTTTTTCGATAAATTTATTGTGGGCAATCGCATCATCCGGGCTGACACCAATCACTAACGTCTCTAACTCATCTAAAGCATCCATATTATCACGAAAGGCGCAAGCTTGCATTGTGCAGCCTGGCGTATCGTCTTTAGGATAAAAGTAGATAACAAAAGGACTTCCAATAAGGTCTTCAGCATCAATCTCCATCCCTTCATGATCGTGGATGGTGAAAGCAGGGATTTTATCGCCGATTTTGATAGGTTGGGCCATGATCGATTCTCCTAAATATTAAGTTTTTTTTCTACGCGGTTCCCAACAGGGGAATCGTTTTTCGCCTAAACCCCCGCTAATCTTGGTGGATTCGGTCTGATTGAGGTTCACTAAGTACATTTCACAAGCATTGGCATCGGTGGAATTGAATATTAAGTGCAAACTATTGGGGGCCCATGTGGGATTTTCCTTGTTACCAGGGCCTTGTGTGAGCTGCCATTCCTCCCGTTTGGTTAAATCATATATCCAAATTTGCCTAACGCCGTTGATCACTGAACAATAGGCGATCTTCGTGCCATCAGGCGACCATGCTGGAGCGGTACTTTCGCGATTGCGTTTGGTTATCAAAGCGGCTGTGATATCATTCAGGCTGGTTCCTGATTGCGGCACGTTCATCATATAGATGCGGGGAGAGCCATCTTTGTTTGAAACAAAAGCAATTTTATTGCCATCTGGACTAAATGTAGGTGTTCCTTGAGTCGCGCGATGGGTGGCAAAGGCCTGGTAGGGCTTGCCCACAGCCCCTTCATCTACACTAAAAGGCTGAATAAAAAGATCGGGATTACCTGTGACATCTGAAATAAACGCCAATTTATCGCGCTGCAACGAAATTGCAGGCATCAGTTGATTGCCGCGCAATAAGGTTAGACGCTTTCGAGACTTAGGATCGCCCAGAGTTTGATAATAAATTTTTGGTTGCCCCCCTTTATAAGAAACAAAGAAGAAACTCCCACTAGCATAGCCTGATTTGGGAGGGAGATACATCGGAGTGACTATATAGCCTCCGTCAAAAGTCAATTGGCGAGCATTGCCACCGTCGTAATCAGCTTCCCAAACTTCAGAACTAAAATCTTTTCCTTTTTGGGTTTTTAATGTATATAAAAAACGTGTCGTAGCTATTCCATCGGTGCCAAATAGCGCCTTATGCAACATGTCGGAAAGTAGGTGGATTTGTTGGCGGTCTTTGGCTAAATCGCCACTGAGAGACATGTTATTGATGCTTTTAACATCATCAGTATTAGCAGCGTAGAGTCTGGCACTTAAGGCGTTGTCTTGCACTCGCATTTTAAGGAGGTAAATTGCATTTAAAGTTTTCCAGTCCGTGCGCTTTGGAGGAGTTTCTAAAGCTTCGGCATTAATTAATTTTTCATTTGCCGGTGAAGTATTTAAGACGGATGTCATCCCATTATGATCGAGATCAAAGCGCAGTATTTTCTCTAATTTCTGGCAATATTCCTGATTAGTAGATCCTTGAGAGCAGATACTGCCTATATACACCGGCAAAAGCTGCGTTTCAGTGCCTAATCGCACTATGATAGGCGCATTTTCATCATTGGCACCATGCAAACTTATTGCAAGGCCTATTGTCATGATGAATGTAGATAAGTATCTGGCGATTTTAAACGATGATATTTTCATGGAAATGGAACTCCGTAAGAAGACTCGCTGGCATTAATTGGCACAATAAAACTGGAAAATAATTGAAAGGGCAGATGATATTTTGAATACATATTTAAAGATATCGACGCTCTTCCTGTTATGTCATTCTATCAGTTTAGCACCCATTTTCGATACTTTTTTCTTATGCTGACCGTTAACTCGAATGCTTTAAGGTATATAATCAAATAATTAGAATACCGAATGGTGATCAAAGTCAAGAAGGAATCTCGAAGAGAAATATTGACTACACGCACAATAGTGCTCTCCAAGATCAGTAAAATTATCTCTGCTCAGCTCACTTTAATGGGTTATGGGAAACTCATCGTTAAGCCCCCCCCAGCATTTCCATTGATCTGTATGCTTGTGCTTTGAGAATAAGTATATGAAAAAACCAATAAAAATCGGTAGTTAGCAGTAAAACCACCTATATTAATTGCCTGACTGGCAGAGAGGATAGTACCGCTTGCAGGGTTTGCTGGTAGATTAAACGTTATTGCTGAACCAATAGGTGAAAAAGAATCACTCGGAGCAGAAGATCCATAAAGTTGTACATTAATTGATGATGTTCCAACAGTAACAGGACTAGTTGTTGTTGTTGTTCTAAAATATACAGCCAGTGTTTTAACGGTTCCAGTTTCGGGGATTGAGTAGGCAAAGGGAAAATTAGTAGCAGTGATAGGATTTGAAATTGAGATGCCGCTGGCTGATTTTCCAAAGCCTAAAACAGCTCCAGTATTGGATGCCCCAGAGGCGTTGGTAGTTAACTGGATGGAGGACCCGGAAGCAAATGGGATTATGGCTGAGCTTGTGGCACCTGTGAGGCCGGTTGAGCCTGTAGCTCCTGTAGCTCCAGTTGCGCCAGTTGCGCCTGTAGGCCCACTAGGTCCGGTTGTGCCTGTAGCTCCTGTAGCTCCGGTTGCACCTGTAGTTCCTGTAGATCCAGTAGCGCCTGTTGCTCCTGTGGCCCCACCTGGTCCATTAGCGCCTGTAGCTCCTATATCGCCAGTAGCGCCTGTCACTCCATCCGCCCCAGTAGGTCCAGTGGCTCCAGTCGATCCTGTAGCACCGGTGGCGCCTGTTGTTCCATTCGCCCCAGTTGGTCCGGTTACACCTGTTGCTCCTGTAGATCCAGTGGCACCTATTGCCCCTGATGCTCCCGTCGGGCCTGTTGCGCCTGTTGCGCCTATATCACCAGTAGGGCCTGTGGGACCGCTTAAGCCTGTTGCTCCATTTGGTCCTGTAGCCCCTGTAGTCCCTACAGGACCAATGTCGCCTGTTGCCCCTGTGGAACCAGTCGGACCTGTTGCTCCCACGTCACCAGTTGCGCCAGTTGCTCCTGTCGCCCCAGTGAAACCATTCGGGCCAGTTGGGCCAATGTCACCATTTGCTCCAGTGGCTCCGGTATCCCCTGTGGAACCAGTCGGTCCTATTTCTCCATTCAATCCTGCAGCGCCTGCTAATCCTGGTGTTCCCTGCAGTCCTGTAGGGCCAATGCCACCTGTAGCACCGGTTGCACCAGTCGGGCCTATTCCATTAAAGTCACCTCCTTGATATAGCTCTGGAAGACTGTTTCCAGCACGAGAGGGGGTTGTTGCGGCAGAAAGTGAATTTACCAACATTAGAGAGGTTAATGTCAAAAGGGAAAAAATTTGGGTTTTCAATTGGATCTCCATTTTCATCTAAATGTGAATTAAATTTTTAGCAAATTATTAGAATCCCAATTCCAGAGAAAAAACACCGCCCGTAAACGAAATATCCCCTCTACTGCTGCCTATGCGATTTTGGTTAAAGTATTGATGCTGTTCGAAGCCAAGTTTCATTTTTACTTCATATTTTTGAAAAATCACTTTAGACCAGCTTATTCCCAAACCTAAGTCTAGGTTGCAATCAAACCCATGCAAATGCCGCTTATTGAAAGCAAAAATTTGCTTTGAAAATGGCACTGTAAAAATATCAGTGTCTTTATAATTTATTTTGTACTCCCCATACAATAAGCTTGCTCCCACATTCCCATAAATACCAAAGCCTGAGCCAATTTCCCAGTTTCCCTGTACACCAAAAAGCGGTCCAATGCCCCAATATTTTTGTTTATCATTAAATGTTCTGGTTTCAAGCGCGGGCAATGAATTAAAGGTAATATCAGTGAATGAAATCCCTTTAACATGTTCATTAATTTTTGATGCTCTCACTCCAAAAAATGGCTTTAGAGTCAACAAACATGTGGCTTTATAGTTATAAAGAAAGACAACATCAATTTGATCAAATTTAATATTTACTTTGCCTTCATCCCTTCTTTCAAATAGTTGTTTATTTGATCTCTTACCGCTGCTTTGAAAGTGTGTCCATAGAGCTTCCATTCCCCAATTATTGCTTTCATATCCAGCTCCTGCACGATAGCCAGCATCCCATTTAAAGTGGGGATCAAGGTCCTCTTCGCGTGTAATGAAAATTTGGGTAGAATCAACAATATTTTCAACAATAGAGGTCCTACCAAAATCTAATTCAAGTCCTGTGACCCGCGGCGTCCAATAAAGAGCATCCCCCCTTATAAAAAAAGAATTTTTTGATGGGCATGGGCAGCAAGATTCATAGTTACAATTTTCAAGATTTTTGGAATCTTGAAAAAGTGGATAGTATTCCTCTTTTGAGCACAATATGCCACTTATAGCGCTTAGTAGGATGGTTAGCGTAAAATATATACTTTTGCTGCGCATGAGATTTTTTCCTTTTAGAATCATTAAATTTTAAACTATATTAATGTTTGTAAAACAAAGCAAATTTTTTATTTTCCTAAAAAAAGACAGTTCATGGATTGATATCATGCTTTTAATTAGAGATTTTAGATCACCTATTAATAAGCATTAGAACCTCCCACTTTGATCATATTTAAATGTTATTGAAAATTCATTGTTAAGCCCCCGCCAGCATTTCCACTGATTGTTTGCGTAAATTCACTGGAATAGCAGTATACTACCAATAAAAAGCGCGAGTTAGGATTATAAGGTCCAATATCTATTAATTGATTGGCATTGACTATAGTACCGGGAGGTGAGTTTGATGGTAAAGAAAGCGTTATTGTATCTATCACAGTATAATTATCATCCGGAAAAGGCGACACATAAAGTGTTGCAGCAATGGCAAAACTAGATGTATAGGGACCTGTTGTTGATACAAAATAAAAAGCAATTGAATAAACATGCCCTGTTTCAGGAATTGAGAATGCAAAAGGATAAGAAGAAGCATCAATAGAAGGGCTAGTGATTGCAATGCCATTGGCTGATGCTCCAAAGCCTAAAACAGCTCCTGTATCGGGTATTCCAAATGTGGTTGAAGTTAAGGTAATAGGGGTACCTGAGGCGTACGGTATTAAGGCTGAGCTTAGTGTAGATGTAGGGCCAGTTCCTCCTGTCGCACCTGTAGGCCCGGTGGCGCCAGTTGCCCCTGTAGGACCAGTAGGCCCGGTGGCACCTGTAGCCCCTGTCGCTCCGGTGGCGCCAGTTATTGTTGCTCCGGTGGCGCCTGTTGCGCCTGTGGAACCTGTTGGTCCGGTCGCTCCTGTTGCGCCTGTCGCTCCAGCGGCGCCTGTTACGCCTGTGAGACCATTAGGTCCGGTTGCTCCTGTCGCGCCCGTCGCTCCGGTGGCGCCTGTTGCACCGGTGAGACCATTAGGTCCGATTGCTCCTGTCGCACCTGTATCACCTGTGAAACCGGTCAACCCTGTTAGGCCATTAGGTCCGGTTACGCCTGTAGCGCCAGTAGCCCCTATAAAACCTGTAGGTCCGATTGGCCCAGTCGCTCCAATTAAACCTGTAGCCCCGATTGCGCCTGTAGGCCCAGTGTCGCCTGTTGTTCCTGTGGGACCAGTCGGTCCTGGTATTATGTCACCAGAAGCACCGGTTGCTCCTGTCGCACCCGTAAACCCAATGGAACCAGTTGGTCCTGTTACCCCTATGTCACCAGCCGATCCTGTCGCGCCTATTGCCCCTATGAAACCAGTTGGTCCTGTTACCCCATTTGTGCCTGTGGGACCTGTTATTCCTGGAATGCCTTGCGGCCCTATGGGACCAATGGCACCTACTGGACCTGTTGGACCAGTCGAACCTGTTTCATTAAAATTGGAGGAACTTTGAAATAAAGCTGGTAAACTACTTGTATTACGGGAGGGAGTGGGATTTGGCGCGGCAGATAGCGGATATGTCAATACTACTGAAATTAAAGTAAAAGAAAGAAATTGTGTTTTCATGAATTTCCGTTTTCCAAGTAAGCTTAAAATCCTAATTCAAAAGAAACATGCCGCTCGTAAATGAAATAATTAATTAAAAATATTAATGCTGTTTAAAATAAATTTAATACTCACTAATATTGAAAAATTAATTTGTGCCTGTCAAAACAATTCTAGATCAAGGTTATATGCGAAACTATGTAAATGACGCTTATTAAACAAAAAATTATTTAAAAACCCTGCCGTAAATATTTTTATATCCTCATAATTTTCCGTACAGCTTTAACCGTCCCATAAAATCCAAAGCCTTAGCCCCTATTCTGCATATTCTAAAAAATATAGAATAAATATTGATAAATATTAAGAATATTTTAAATAACGAGGTTTTACCAAAATCTAATTCTAACCTGTGACACCATGGCCTACAGTAAAGGGCATCTAACCCTAAAAATACTGCCTATGATGCCCATGTTTTTTCCTTTCTTGTATTGATTTTTTGAATATATAATATTTTATAAAATAATGCAATTTATCTGTTTAAAAAAAGGTTGTAAATGCTTGACTACAAATTTAGATATTGGAGAAACCTAGTACATTGTCAAGATAGAATTTGCGGAAAAAATTTTAGCAGCTCTCTTCGTGCCTCCTTTGTAGTGAATTGTCAATTTGAAGTTATTTTATTTTCGTTTCTTGCATGGTTCGTGCTTCAACCTGATTTCCATATCCGATATTTCGCACTTTTTATTTCAGCCAAAATGCTCCCTACTGCAACTTGCATTTTAGCTAGAGTGTTTTGGCAGAATTAAAGGGCTAGGAAGATCCGAGTACTAGAGTGCTTCACATGTGCTAAAAGGCTCGCTAGCAGGGGACTAAATAGTTACAGATCATTGCATAGGGTAATAGAAAAGGTAAATTGCGGTGACTGATCGAAGTTGGCCCCAAAAGGCGGAAATGTTATGGTCTGCAATGTTTTTTCAATATATTTACGATTGGCTACACTTGCAGTACTAACCACGATTATTTTGGATACTTTTCCGGAGCGCTCTAAAATTAATTTAATTTTCACCTCGCCATATTCGGGAAGTTTTAGCAATAATTTTAAACGGCTAGCAAGTTCATCACGGTAAGCAGCTTCTGGACTACTTAATTGTTGTGGTTTACCTTGACTTGAAAAACTGTCGATTTGCAGGCTCGTGATGGCGCCTGGTGACGTAAAGTTGGTGTCAGAAAAATTTGATCGACTGAGCTTATCGCGATTGTTGTCCATTTTTGCAATCGTCTCTTGAGCCTGCGATAATAGCTTCTGCTGCTTAGCTTTAGCCGCTTGCTGCTCGGCCTCAATTTTTCTTTGACGTTCAAGTGCGGCCTTTTCGGCTTCCGCCTTTTTTAATTTATCTTGTTGAGATGGGATTTGTGCCACTATCTTTTTTTCAGGAGCTTTTACTGCAATTTCTTTCTTTGCGGTTTCAGCCTTTGAGGGTGTGGGAGGTATTGCCTTAGCGACAGCTTTTTTAACAACTGGCTGCTCCACTTCCTTTTTTTTCTTTAATGGTTCCGGTTTTTTTGGAACGGCTTTAATGACCGGAGGTAATTCTTGGAGAGGTTTGATAGGATCTTTAGGCACAAGCTTAGGTATAGGTTCTATCGGCTTGGTAATTTTTTCTACTTTAATTTCTGGGGCCGGAACTTCAGGGGCAGGGATTTCAGCTATGGGTGGTGGTGGCTCTTTAATTTCAGGCATGGAAACAACAGGCTTTACCACTTCGGGGACAGTCTCTTCAGCAAGAGAGTTTTGTGGCTCAAGTAGTGGCGTAATTGGCGGAAATTCTGTGATTTTGTTTATCTCTTGCTCTTCACCTTTTATTTCCTTAGATATGATTTCTTTTTTAATTCGCTCTGGTTTGGGCAAAGGCGTTATTTCCGCAATGGTGGAGGAGCCTTGATTCAAAGTGATTGTTTGCACAATTAGTCGTCGTTGAGGTAATTGTGACAAAGGTTTTACCTCAGAGTGCATCAATGATGCCCACAGCAATAATAAAACATGTCCAATTACCACTCCTCCTATAATAAATAGAAGCGAGCGATCTTTGAAAGTAGGAACTAATTTGTTAGCGTGACTAAATGGGGACATTGACAATTATTGGTAATGGATTATTATTACATGGGATTTAAAATCACGTCCATCTGCTGAAAACCTGCAGATTCTGTGGCATTTTTTACTGATTGATAAGTGCCGAAGTGCGCTTTTCTATCATGAAATACTTGTGGTCGATCGCGGGGATATTGTTTTTTCATTTGTTTTAAAATGCCGACTAGCTGTTCAGAAGGAATAATTTGTCCATTGATCCTTATACTGTTATCTTGCCTGACATGAATAGCAATAGGGCTGGTCTCTTGCACTGAAATTGATTTATCTTGTATGACAGCGGCCGCATTGGCCAGCTCCACCCGATCGAGCTCTAATAAGGGAGCAATGACAATAAACATAATCAAGATGACAAAGACCACATCGATCAAGGGAGTAAGATTGACTGTTGGCTCTTCTATGCTGCGCGTGCGCATGGGACGAAACGATCGATGGCTCATAGCACATCTACTTTTCGGTACTGCATCTCTACCGAAGCTAAAATCTCGTTTGAAAATCCATCCATTTCAATCTGGAAATCGTTGATTGAATTTCGCAAATAATTATAGCCTATCAACGCGGGGATCGCATCGATTAATCCTAAAACGGTAGTGGCCAAAGCTAAAGAAATACCCCCCAATACCATTTGATGCGTGCCCCCCCCTCCTTGAGTTTGAAGTTCAGAAAAGGTGGTTAAGATTCCCCACACTGTGCCCAACAATCCTAAAAAAGGGGCTAGGCTGACGATCGTGGATAAATAGAATAGATTTTTCTCTAGGTATTTGGTTTGATTGGCCATATTCGACATTAAATGCGCTTCAACAATGTCAATATCTGCAGGCGAAAGATAAGACAATGCGGCCGATTCGGTTTGATTTTCCTGTTGATTTTGCTGACCAAATCGGCGATTTTTATTTAAAATTTCTATAGTATGTTTTTTTAAAATGGAATAGAGGTCCAGAAAAGGATTTGGTTGCTTGCGGCGGGCAGAGTTTTCACATTCTAGGCTTAAAGGATTCGAGCGCTGCAATTCAAAAGCTTCATAAAATTGAATGGAATATTTACGTGCACGGTGCACGAGCCATCCCTTATAAATTATGAGTATCCAGCTAAAAATTGAAAGAGCAAATAAGCCCAAAAAAATCATCTTCCCTAAAACATCCGACTGCAAATAAGCGTCGAAAAACGGGTTAGTTGCTAGAGAAGAATAAAAAAAACTATTTACATACATTTCGAAATCCTATATAATATTTTTAATTTAATGCATATTAAAGATTGCAGTTTGTTAAGGAATAATTAAAACATCCCTGCTAATTTAGACACATAACCATTTGAGATGGTACAAATTGGGTAGAGTTGGTATTATAAGCTCTTAACATCTGAGCTGATGCACTTGCAGATCAGTAAATTTTATGGACTGTTATGGCTGCCCTGCACTAATGGATAGATCATTTGACCCTATTTGTCAAGGGGCATTGCTAAGAACAATTAAAAGATTAAAAAGAGACGTTAGCTTCAGAATATGAAAGAATGAGAAAAAAATGTTTAATTTAATACGCCTAATTTTTTGCTGCTTCATTTTTACCTTAGCAGTAGTAATTCCTATATATAATTATAGCTCAGAAAGTGAAATTGAAACTCAGTCCGCCCCTTTCCCTTCTTCCGATCCCGTTTCAGTGGCTTTGATCAGCGAGCAGCAAACTTTGCAGCCCGGCCAACCTACTTGGGTGGCCATCTCAATGTCTATCGAAGATCATTGGCATGCATATTGGAAAAATCCTGGCGATGCTGGGATGGGTCCGATGATTACTTGGAATCTTCCCGAGGGATTTGAAGTAGGGGAAGTCCAATGGCCCACTCCTAAATCATTTAAATTGAGTGGCGCAGTTGGCTTCGGTTATGAAAGCCAAGTTGTTTTCTTAGTCCAAATCACTCCGCCTGTGAGTTTCAAATCTACTTCTGCCGTAGAAATAAGCGCCGATATGCGCTGGGTGGTTTGCTCAGATTCCTCCTGTCTTCCCGGTGAAGCTCATACTTCCTTAACCCTCCCAGTAACCAATGAAACAGCCGAGCTAAACCAAAATTCAAAACCTCTTTTTTCAGAGGCTCGCTCCCGCATGCCCAAGAAGCAAGATATTTTTAAAGCTGCAAGGAAGCAAAATGGCATCGCATTAACTTTCGAATCTTCTAGTAATTCTGAAGAATTTCATGAAGCCTACTTCTTTCCTGAAGAGAAAAAAATCATCAATCACCAGGCCAGTGTTTCTTTAGATAAATCGATTTCCAATTCCCCGCAGCATATTGTTTTAATTAAAGAAATTAATCCAGCTGCCAAAATATCATCTTTAAAGGGTGTACTGGTCCTTAACACACCTACTTCCAGTGAAGCTTATGAGATCGATATCATTGTAGGGAATGAGACAAGTCCCTTGATAAGTATGAATGAGCCATCGCTTATAGCAGGTGAAAAAGTATCGACTTTTAATGCAAAAACAACAATAGATTCACCTACCCCCAATGACGATTTCGAATTTAAAGGTGGACTTGCCTTAGCTTTAGTTTTTGCTTTTCTTGGGGGCATGATCTTGAATCTGATGCCCTGCGTGTTACCTGTCATTTCTCTGAAAGTTCTGAGCTTTGTTAGATTAGCTGGCGAGAGCCGCGCATTGATTTTCCGTCATGGACTTGCCTTTTCAGTAGGTGTTTTAGTTTCTTTTTGGACGCTCGCCGGAGCATTGTTAGTGCTGCAGGCCTATGGACGATCTGTGGGTTGGGGATTCCAGCTGCAAGAGCCCATATTTGTGGCCATATTAGCTTCAGGTTTACTAATTTTTGCACTTAGTCTTTTTGGACTTTTCGAAATAGGCACCTCATTGATTTCGGCAGGAGGGAGTGCGCGGAAGAAAGAAGGACTTTCAGCTTCATTTTTTAGTGGTATTTTAGCGACAGCCGTGGCAACTCCATGCACAGGTCCTTTTTTAGGATCTGCTGTAGGATTTGCAGTCACTTTACCAGCCATTCAAGCAATGCTCATCTTCACCTTCTTAGGTTTAGGTATGGCTTTTCCTTATTTAATTTTGGCAGCCTTCCCTCAGCTTCTACGCTTTATGCCTAAGGCTGGCAATTGGATGATTGCGTTTAAAGAATTAATGGGATTTTTTATGCTGGCTACCGTGCTTTGGTTGGTGTGGATTTTTGGCGCGCAAACAAACAGCTTTGCTTTATCACTTTTATTGGCGGGTTTTTTCTTCATGGCTTTCGCGTGCTGGATCTATGGCCGCTGGTCATCTCCCCTTAAGCCTCGTTTAACTCGCTACATTAGCCTATTTTTTGCAATTGCGATTTTCAGTTGCGGCGGCTATGCGGTTATTACGGCTTCATCTGCTTGGGCAGAAAAGATAGGCGCCATAAGTTCAAATTCAAAATCAAACTCAGAAATAGCTTATGCTAATAATGATTGGGAAGAGTTCTCCGTGGAAAGAATTTCTGAATTGCGTAAACAAGGTGTACCTATCTTTGTGGATTTTACTGCTAAATGGTGCTTAATTTGTCAAGCCAACCATCTTGTGCTGACCACTGATGAGGTGAATCAACAATTCAATCAGCGTGGTGTGGTCAAAATGAAGGCCGATTGGACCAAAAATGATAGTATTATCGCGGCTGAATTGCGCAAATTTGGACGCAATAGCGTGCCTTTGTATATCCTTTACCCATCAGATTCTGAAGAAAAACCGCAAATTCTGCCACAACTGCTGACTCCCGAAATTGTGATGGAATCCTTAAAGCAGCTGTAATACTCATGGAATACATTGATTCACATGCCCACCTAACTTCTGAAGCGGTCTTTGATCAAATAGATCTTATTTTAGAGCGGTCTCAACACGCTGGTTTGGCAGCGATTGTAAATATCTGCACTGATGATATTACTCTGGAAAGAGGATTGCTCTTAGCCAAGAAGTGCCCATGGATTTACAATACGGCGGCCACTACGCCGCATGATGTAGAAAAGGAGGGGGAACTCTTATTCCCTTTGATGGAAAAGCACGCCCGGCAAGGAGATCTTGTTGCCATAGGTGAAACAGGACTCGATTACTATTATCAGCATGCTGATCCCCTCATGCAGCAACACTTCTTAAGGCGTTACCTGCAACTTGCTTTGGAGACCTCTTTACCCGTGGTCATTCACTGCCGTGAAGCCTTTAAAGATTTATTTCAAATTCTTGATTCTGATTACAAAATAAATAATAAACATGCACCCGGTGTGCTGCACTGTTTTACAGGGACGGTCACTGAAGCGGAATCAGTCCTTGAACGAGGCTGGTTTTTATCTTTAAGCGGCATTGTGACCTTTAAAAAAAGTGAATCGTTGCGCGAAGTGGCAAAAATAGTGCCGCTTGATCAGCTGCTTATTGAGACAGACACTCCTTATCTTGCCCCGCAAAGTAAGCGTGGGAGCATTAATGAACCAACTTATCTTCCTGAAACGGCTGCAGTTATTGCTGCCATAAAAGGCATTTCAATAGAAGAGTTAGCTGCAGCTACCAGCGCGAATGCAAGACGCCTTTTTAAGCTTCAGTAAGCATTGCTAAAGCTTTTCGCGTACTTGTTAAGGTGAACAATGCCCTTTTATCAATACAACTAACCCCCACCTGCCACAACGAAAAGATCTTCCTGATACTTAGGTAAAGGACTGAAGTAAGAGGGGTCAACTTTAAATATACTTGCTAAAAGTTCGTTGGAATAAGCCCCCAACGCACCTGATAAGCCAAGGTCGGAAGGCATGGAATGATTAAAAAAAATAGCAAATTGTAGCGGAATATCTCCAATATTTTCGATGTAGTGATAATACCCTTTAGGTAGAAAGCTGATATCACCAGCTTCCATTTCGAAACTATCGATTTTTTCGCCTGGGGACAATAAGGCAATGCGCGCGCGTCCATTGATCAAATAGTTAAGTTCATGCGCATTTGGGTGCCAATGAGGTTCTCTAACCCCTTTTGGCTCCAACTCAAGGCTGTACATCGTTAAGCCCTCTAAAGTCGGCATCAGGGATTGATTATTAAGACTAACTGATCCCCCCTTATTCTTAATCTGCGGTTGAATTCCTTTTAGATTCATTTTAAATCGATTATTTTGCCACGCCGGCTCAAGGGAGACGTCTTGGGTAAATTTGCTAATAAAAACCGGTTTAAGTGAAGGCTGCAGTTTTTTAAAAAATTCGGGATCTAAGCTAAAAGTTGAACCCAAAGCGGATGGAGGAATCATTTCTAATGTGGAGGAAAGATTTAAATCTTCGGGCATCTCATGGTTGAAGCAAAGGAGCATTTTCAATGGGGTGTTGCCTAGATTCTGAAGATGATGCAAGTACCCCTTGGGCACAAAGGACAAAGTGCCTGGTTCGATGATGAAAGTGTCATGGGCAGCACCAGGACTAAAGATGGTCATCAAGGCTCTTCCTTCCAGGCAATACCCCAATTCATTTGCGTTGGGATGCCAGTGAGGTTCCCTCATCCCGCGAGCCTTCAGCGTTAAATAAGATATTGCCATCCCACTTAATTTAGAAAACACTTTTTGATTAATGTCAATGCGGGATCCATCTTCATAAAGCTGTTGAGGCGCAGTTTTATTTAAGTGAAAATGATGGGAGTCGGGCATAAAAACCTCATGAATTTTTTAAAGATACAAGAAAAACTATTAAATCTAAAAACAAAATAAATCTAGCATTTACCCATAGACTGGCCCATTAGGCATCGAATTTCTAAATGATTTTTAGTGGCTTCCACCAAATCTGTATCGAAAATGATTGTATTTGGCTTGAAAAGTAAAATAAGAGAAGATGCTCCAAAAGAAAAATATCCCTTTTCATCGCCTTTAGCACAAGGCTTCTGCGGTGTATAGGTCTGATGAATGGCCCCTACAAAGGTGGCGCCGACCTCTAAAAATAAAACTTTTCCAAACTTCTTGGTCTCTAATTCACATAGAGTGCGCTTATTTTGAGTAAAGATTTGCAAATCTTTTTTGATGGCCATGGGATTGACTGAATAGAGCCAGCCATTAATCAATTTTGTTTCTCCGGGGAGGCAATCGCAGGGAAAATGAAAACGATGGTAGTCAGTTGGACATAAACGTGCAATCACCATCGCACCTTCTGAATATTCGTTAGCAAGTTCTTTATTATCAAGCAAGGTTTTTAGATCGAATCTTTCCCCTTTAACAATAATCCCTTCAGCTAAATTGTAGTGTTGGTAAAACCAATAGCGTCCATCTGCCGGAATGATTGCTAGGTCTTTATCCACCGCAATGGGACGAGCTGAAGGTTTAAGTTTGCGAATAAAAAAATCATTAAAAGTAGTAAATGATTGCTGGTGATCTTGAAATTCAGATGTGTCAATTTTAAAATTTTTGATGAAAGGGGCGATTTGATTGACACTTGATGGTCGCGTTTTAAGATAGCCAAAAAAGGCAGAAAAAAAAGGAAGTCGTGCACATAAGTGGGCAATTGGTCCACCAAAAAATGTGGTAAGCCACCCTTTGCCATAAAGCAGATTGAGCGCTTTCGCCCCATAAACCTGTTCTTGTTCAACTTTGCCTGTCTTTCTATCAATATAGGTGATTGGATCCATTAAAAATTCTTGGCTTAGGGTTTAGGAATTCCGCGTTTGCTGGCCACTTGAGCGAAAACTTTCAATTCACTAATAAATTCCGGATCAAAGTTATGTTCGAGGTGATTATCTTGAATAGATTTTAAAGTGGCGTAAGCACTTTTAATCATGCGAAAAAGGAGCTCGTTATCTTTAGGATGCAATAAATAAGATTCTTGGATCTTTTGATATTCTACTATCTTCTCTCGCAATTGCTTTTGATCCTCTAAACTTTGCTGTGTGGCTTCAATGAGATTGTCTATGCGCGATAATTCGTTGCCAATTAAGGCGGCCGGATCTTTAACTGGTAAGAGTGGAACGTGGACATTAGCGCTAATGGCAGGAGCCGGGAGATTTTCAGCATGTAGAATGGAAGAAAAAGTTAAAATTAAACAGAATGTAATTTTTTTTAAAAATAAATTCATATTATTCCTTTTTTAATGAAAAGCACCAGTTGATGGCTGCAAAGACGCTAGGTTGCGACGGCCGATCACACTCATTGCCATTGGGAATGCCATAACAATGAGTGACATGATCACAATGCCAATTGGCATGAAACTTCCGTCATAAAAAAAGCCTGCCAAATATGTCGCAAGAGCCATCGTCAGCATACGCAAACTTTGCATGAGTGATGAGGCGCTTGCTCTAAGTGGAGGGAACATATCCATTGCCTGCGCAAAGACCACACAACAAGGCAGGACGAGTCCTACAATATAACAGCACATTAGAATAGTAATCGATTGAGGGTGATCAGCTGCAAAGATCCCTAATAACCCTAAGCTGATCCCTGAAGCTAAAGAAACGATCATACTAGCACGCATTAGCTTGTCCACATTGAATTTGCTCATGACAGTTGGAACGCAAAGACTGAGAATAGCAAATAATCCAACGCCAGAGCCTTGATAGAGTGCATAGCTATTGATATCAACACCGAGCTTTTCCATAAACAGGAGGGGGATAATACCAATGAAAACAAAATAAGCCGCAGTCATAAAACATAGACTCAATGTCAACAGCATAAACGATTTGCATTTGAGGAGCTGGACATAGCCCATAAATAACTGTTTTATTTCGAAAGGTTGACGTTTATCTTTTTCGTGAGTTTCCGGAATGAAAAATCCAATTAGGAACGTACCTAAGAATGCTCCAATAGCAATAACAACAAAGTTTGAACGCCACCCAAAATATTCCGTCAAAAAAACACCAGCAATAGGCGCAGCGGCCATGACCATAGTTACAGTACTATTCATAATAGACAATAAGCGCACTTGCCGATCACCCTGATAGATGTCTGCAATGACAGCCATGCAAATGGTCACAGGCGCGCTCACACCCATTCCTTGAATAAAACGACCAAGCATCAAGATCTCCATACTAGGTGCAAAAACACATACAATGCTGCCCAGGGCGAAAATAATGGAGCCTGTGACTAATATCGGCCTGCGACCAAATCCATCCGCAAGTGGACCGCAAAAGAGGCTGGAAAGAAAAAATCCCAAAAAATTGAGACTAAGTGTCCATTGAATAGCCTGTTCATTTGTTTCAAAGTGATGCATGATTTGCGGAAAGCTCGGTGCATAAAGATCGAGTTCTATCCAGCATGCAATTAAAGCAATAATAAATATAATAGGTATTAATGGAGAAGTTTTCGCAAGTTTTTTAAACATGAAATCTCGATAAATAGTTTTTAGAAGATTATAACAATAATCAAAATTATTTATCAACTGGAGTTTAGACAAGTTTACTCCTAATTCCACGAATATTCAAAGACGTTTATAAACTTTAGAAAAATATCATACAGGACAAGTAAAGGGTTTCCTCCATTAGATTTTCCCTTATTAATTGCTTCGCGAAATATGTTAGCTATTGCTATTATTCCCACTCCCACCATGCCTAAAGCAATGACGTTGCCTAAGCTACACGCAAGAATAGTTTCGATGTTTTCATTTGACAATTCATTGGAAAACATGAAATTAGAAACGGTATATCCCCCTATGGCACCGGAACTTATAGAAAAAATTGCACAAGCATAGCTAAAAATGGAGTTTTGGCTATAAAGATACTTACAGCAGCGACCAAAATGATAATTTGTTTTTTCGGATTGGCATGTATAGTGAGATTGAGTCGGGGTTATTCCATCAAAATCTTTCCATGCTAAGGCGCCTAATAAGAAGCTTCTGTTACATTTAAATCTTTTTCCGTTCATTGCAAATTTATCCATTTTTAAAAATTCTATATTAGAAATTAATAATATTTGCAGTCAACATGACAATTATTTTACACGATTTAAAAGATTTTTATGAGCCGAACGCTCTTGCCTTTGGAGTCCATAAGAAGGTTTTTTTATGTTTCCTTGGACTGTAACAGTGAAAAGTTCAGCGAGCTTGAATAAAAGATTGTTTTGTTTCATACGAATTTTAAGATCAAGGTTTCCATCAAAATCCATGCATGATTGAAAGCCTGAATTTGATAGATAGAATTTTGATAAGCGCCCTTTGCTGTAGACATCTTTAAAACGCGTGAAAATAACTTTCGATTCATTAATGTCGAAATATACCAATCCGCGCACCGGATTGAGTACGCCAAAATCAAGGCCAAGTCGTGACATCAATTCTGCTGGCAGGGCGAAAATGGTATGTTGCAAATTTCTTTTAGGTGGATTGACAAAGAGAAAACGACCTTTAGCCAAATAACTAGATCTATCTCCTAAAACTCCTTGAAAATCGTGCAAATTTAATTGTCGGATAGCTAACGCTTTGGCATTAGTGGGCGGCGGCTCACCACTGTTATGCATGAGGCTTGGGCGAAAATTGCTTACTATAACCGAAGGCACATCTATAGTCCAATGACCTTCAGCTTTTTTGGAAAGCATCACATCATTGATTTGTACATCGCCACTTGGATCATTGATAGTAATTTGAGCAGCTCGCAGGTCATTTCCTGAATAGCCAACAAGGCCATTTAATCGAAAGAATTGATAACCACCCAATTCGAAATCGCGACCGCTAAATTCTCCTTGAAAGGTCAAGCTTTCATTAAAAGGTCTACTGTCTTTAGCAAAAGCCCATTGGCCTGATAAGCTATATCCATGTCCAATTTGCCAATTAGAACAGATTGCTGCAATCTCTGGATTTAAAAGGGCTTGCGCTTTTTGGAGGTTGGCATGAAGTTCACCTGTAAGAAAAAGCTGCTCAGAAGTTATGTTAAAAGAGGGATCGCGAATCAGATTGCATTTGATACCACATAAAGACCCTTGGATTTTTTGTAAGATAAGCCCATGGTAGGGATCCATCTCCCAATTGATAGCTAAGGGAAAAGAGTTATCTTTATCGAAAATATCAAGATCCTGCTCCGAAAGAATAATTTCTCCCATGTTGATTGCTGGTGCTGGAGACCGGGCTGTTAACCAGAATTGATGCCTTTCTAACCGATATTTTGATGAGATCTTTAACTCAAAAGGATCATATTCGAGAACGAATTGATTGATGTCGTGATCACGACCCATGAAATGGTAGATTCCATCATCGAGCGTTAATCGCATTGCACAATGCGG
>JACDGH010000010.1:0-560 GCA_013815395.1 Parachlamydiaceae bacterium | reverse complement strand
GTTGAGAAAATTCGAATTTTAATTGTCCACTCACCTCGCCTTGCGACTTACAATTTTGCATGATTTCTACCATAGAAGGAGAAACGAAATCGGGGAAACATTGCTGCAAATTTTCTGAAAGCCACATTAAATTTTGCGAAGGTATTTGAAAGGATAATGAATCGAAGAGGATTTCATTGTTGACAAAGTCGTTACTGGCAGTCTCTAGAAAAAGAGAAGATTGAGGGGAGCCATCTTTAGCTGATTTAAGAGCTGTCTTAACACCTTTTAAGGAAATGCCTTTATCGGAGATGTAATCGAAAGAAGCATTTTCAAAATCCTCAAAACAAAGGCTTCGCCATTTACCATTGCGTAAAGCACAATTCAAATGCGCATTTAAACGCATCTTTTGAGGCAAAGATTTATCTAATTCAATATTTATGTTTCCATTTGCGCGCATTTGTCCGGCCAGCTGATAGTCTTCTAATACATTCTTAAAAGCAGGCCATTCATTTAAAGAGGAAAGATCAACTTCCAGTAGGTTTATTTTGGCGTTGAGTAGTGATAGATCATCCTGGTAT
>JACDGH010000218.1 GCA_013815395.1 Parachlamydiaceae bacterium | reverse complement strand
GCCAAAAGGGACAATTTAAATGAAATGACGTACTAGGGAGATTAAGTTGATTTCTTGAATTGAAAAGCGCGGCAGGAGCCGACGCACTCCAAAGGCTTCGCCAAAGGCATACGATCTATTGTCTTCTTTTTCCTATCAGCCTTTCCATTGCTCAGGACAATTTTTATTACTTCATCCAGGCCTGCAGTTGCCCTTCCCCAGGGCTACCCTTCGCCCGGGCTCGTTTAGCGACTTCACTAATCACCAAAAACTTATATGGCGGAATTAAAGGGTTAAAACGTATAATTTATTAATAATATTCTTTAGAGAATCTAATTTTTTGTTAGCATAAAGTCTATTTATAAATCATTTCCCGTAAAACAGTTTATGACTTATGGGTAATGGATGGCAGAGCCGACGCACTCCAGGGGCTTCGCCAAGGGCAATCTGTCTATTTTTAGAACACGTTGCAAAAAAAATCGACAAGGTCATTAAAGATTATGAAAAGTTATATTAATATTTATCAACAACGTCTTAATCTTAAAAGTGCCACATTCGCACGAATTGAACATGAAGATGCAATGGTTGCAATCGTTTATAAAGTTGTGTGCCCCGATGGGACACAACTGATTTTAAAAATATGCGAACGCCCTAACGATTATCTTCGCGAAGTCTATTTTCTAAATCACTTTAGCGGTCAAATTCCTCTTCCGCGTATTATTCGAATTGTACCACCTGAAATGGGTATTCATGGCGCTATTTTAATGGAATGCTTACCAGGTACGTTAATTAAAATAATCGACTACACCGATATTCTTGCTTTTGAGATGGGTTCACTGCTCGCACGTATTCATCTTAACCGTGTTGCAGGTTATGGTGATCTCATAGAACCAGAGAAGTTAATTCCCGATCCTCGCGTTCATTTTACTTTGAAATTTGAGGAGGGATTGGATGAATGTAATGGTCATCTGCCAAAATCTTTGATTGATCAATGCCGCCTCTATTTTAATGATAATCTCTATTTATTAGCTACGGTGGATGGTCCTTGCATGATACATCGTGACTTTCGAGCTGGCAATGTGATCGTTGGAGATGGAGAAATTCAAGGGATTATCGATTGGTCCTCTGCCCGCGCAAGTTTTGCAGAAGACGATTTTTGCCCTTTTGAGCATGGGGAATGGCCTGCTAATTCTGAGAACAAAAAATCTTTTTTAGCCGGTTATGCAAGCATACGTACTGTCCCTGATTATCAAAAAATCATGCCTTTCTTGCGTTTGAACAGAGCTGTTGCCACGGTAGGTTTTACAGTTAAGCGTGGGACATGGAATGGCTGTAACGCACATCCATATCTCTATAATCGTAGATTTCTTGAAACCTTTTTTAGCATTTAGCATCGTATCAAAGCCTATGCGTCAACACTTTTGACATATAATTTTTGGCTTGAAGTGAATTCGGATTTTCGAAAACTTCTTGTATTGTCCCATTTTCTAATATGTGTCCTTCTGAAATAAACAATACCTTTTCAGCAATCAGTTTTGCGAATTGGAGATGATGTGTCACTAAAATCAAATCTCTTTTTTCATTTTTTAATTCTAGAATTAAGTCAAGCACTTCAGCGGTCATTAAAGGATCTAAAGCAGAAGTTGGCTCATCAAGTAAAAGGAGGGTTGGGTGTATTGCTATAGCTCTGATAAGAGCCACACGCTGTACCTGTCCGCCAGATAAGGCATAAGGCTTTTTATCAGCATGCTTATCTAACTGAAATTGCTTTAAAAGCTTTAAACTAATTTCATTGGATTCTTCCCGGGAATGCCCGTGCACATGTAACAAAGGCAACACAATATTTTCTAAAGCTGTCAGATGTGGAAATAAATTCCATGATTGAAAAACAACACCTATTTTTCTTCGGTACTCCAAAAGTTCTTTTTCCTGATAAACAATTTGTTTATGGTCCACTTTGATCGTCCCCGAATCTGGAATGTGAAGCCCGGCAATTAGTTTAAGCAGCGTGGATTTCCCTCCACCGGAGGGTCCTATAAAAACAAGCGTTTGACAATTATCCACTAATAAATGATCTATCTTAATTGCTTGTTGTCGTCCGAAGTATTTTTTTAGTTGGCTAATTTCAAGATTCATAGCGGAACCTTTTTTCTAATTTTTTACTCCATAGTGAAATCGGCAATGTGAGAATAAGGTAGGCTAAGCCAAGAGGAAGGTATACTTCCAACGTAGTATATGTTGCGCTATTGATCTGTTGAGCACTATTTGTCAGCTCATTTATCCCAATAATCGATAAAAGTGATGAGTCTTTAATGATGGAAGCAAACTGACCTGCTAAAGCTGGGATCGCTTGCCGAATGGCTTGAGGAAAAATGACAAAACGATAGGCCTGATATTGGGAAAGTCCTATAGACTTGGCAGATTCGATTTGTGTGGCACTAACAAACTCAATTCCGCTGCGCATCATTTCCGCGATATAAGCGCCATTAAAAACCGACAGAATGATAACCCCGGCAACATAGCGGTTTTCCAATCCTAGATGATGAGCTACAACGTAATAGAAAAATAGGATTTGGACGAGTAAGGGAGTGCCTCTAATCATTTCTACATAGATTTTGGAAAAGATCTTTACTATTGATTGCTTTGATTGGGAACAAAGAGCGACAATTAAACCTATGAATACGCTTAAAAAAAGACTTGCCATAGATAAGGCAATTGTAATCAGCCAACCTTTGAAAAAAAGCTCTCTATAATCCCATACGGCACTCCAATCCAACTTTTGATTAAAAAAGACAAGGAATAGATAGATAAAAGCAATAAACAGCACGATTTGACCGAATGAGAAAATTTGTTTAAAAAACAAATGGTACCCCCATAGCGTTAAAAGCTTGTTTTTGCTCTGGCAGATATCGATCGGCAAGTTTGTCGAACCCTCCTTCTTCTCGAAATTTTTTGATAAAATTGTTAAGCTTGGCAATTAATTCATTATTATTTTTTCTAACTCCAAATGCCCAATTCTCCTTTTGGAAAGGATTTAAATTAACTCTAGTTGTGGTAGGGTTTTTCTTCCAATTAATGTACACAGAAAGCTGATCATAGATAAATCCATCGGCTTTCCCTTGAATGATCTCTAGTATGCACATGGCTTCTTTATCCAAAACTCTCACAATGGCTGTTGTAAGATATTTTTTAGCATAAATTTCACCGCTAGTCCCAGATTTTACCACAATAATTTTGCCTTTTTGATTAGCCTCTTGAATATTATTTACTTTTGAATTGATGTTAATCAGCAAACAAAGCCCAATAGTAGCATAAGGATCTGAAAAATCTATAGCTCTCTTGCGTTCTTCTGTAACAGTCAAGGAAGAAATAATTAGATCGACCGAATCATTTTTAAGAGAAGGAATAAGCCCGACAAAAGGGATATTTTGGATTTGAATTTGACGTTCAATAAATTTTCCAAAGGCAAAAGCTATATCAACGCTTATACCACAAGGGTCCCCGTCATTGCAGACCATTTCAAATGGTGGATAGGAAAGCTCCATCCCCACCTTTATAGGAGGAGTTGCAAAAAGGGTAGGCATATAAATAATAAGAAAAAAAAATAGGTTCTTCATAGATTCAGACTATATGTAAAATAATTAAATATCAAATTAAGAGTCGAGCTAACGCAACTTAGTTTTGATAAATCATTCGAAAAGAATTTATCTGCTCCAAATGCTCGTCGAATGGTAATGTTTGAGAAGTCAGGGCAGGGCTTTACGCCATAATGGCTTATAAATCACTTCAGGACAATACACCTTAACAACATAAAAATATTGAAAATAATCAAAAAATAAATCATACATATTTCAGTCTTAAAAATACTGGAATTACATGATATTTCGAGACGAAACAAATTGAAAAATTTAAGGAGAAAGTTATGTTGATTTTTAAAAAAGCAATTAAAGCTGTTTTTTTTCTATTTTTGCTCATGTCTGTACCATCTTCAATCTACAGTGATAATGGCCTGCAACCTCAGGGTTATGTCAATATTAATAATGGAGATGTTGAAAATGGAAAAGATAATTATAACTGTAGCTTAGAAAAAAAAGTATGCAAAAAGCAAACTAACTTGTCGTATTATTTATTTATAGAGGATTTTATAAATAGTTTTATTGAAATTCCAACTTCTAATGTTTCAGCTGATAGTACAACCATATCTTCTAAATATTTAGCAGGGAGGGCTCCGATATATAACCAAAAAAACAAGCAAGTTGGGAATTGTTCCGCTTCGTTTTTATGCATGCAAAATGGAGATGGGATATTCACTGATATATCAAATTATTTAACGGTTGATAATGGGCTTATTGTATCTTGGTTCACCCCAACAACCCTAATCAATTTAGAATTGGACAGTATCATCCATTCGATGGTGACCCAATGTCTAGTTGTAGCTTCAACAAAGGTTGGCTTTAATCCTTTTTACGGAAAAACATATAATATGATAGTTTCATCTGATGACAAAAAAATATATTTTAAATTATACGAATCAATTAATTATTAGCCAGGGTTTAAATGAATGTAACATTTTTAATGGACTTTACTGCAGCGCGACAAAGCCCATTAAAAGTGTTACAGTTTTTGTTCCGGACTGAGATGCTATAATTCAAAAAAACGTTCAGCCAAGGTCGCTCGGCGTTTCGCCCTAAACTGGTCAATTTAGCTAATTTATAACTAAAATTATTCACTAAATCATGTTCCTATTTTGTTCCGGGCGAGACGCCCAATACCGTCAAGTTAAAATAAATTATTGGTTTTTTATTTTTAAAAATTTTATGAAAGTAGGCAAGATAGAGTTTAATCATGGTACTTAAACTTAATTTGCACATGGTATTTGCAATATTTATCATAAATAG
>JACDGH010000217.1 GCA_013815395.1 Parachlamydiaceae bacterium | reverse complement strand
CTGTAAAGCACTATGGAGGCAAAATCCATATCGTGCCTCTAATACCTGGACTATCCACTTCTCAAATTATTAAGAAAGTTTTATTGCTTGAAATACAAGGGAAATAATATGCGCATTGTCTGCACATGGAACAACCAAAAGCAAGCCCAAGCATTATCGTCTTTTATGACTGCTGAAGGGATCGAAAACCGGCTGGATATGAGCAAGGAGAGTGACTGGGGAACAGACACTTACGGCGATATTGCTTGCCACATTTGGATCATCGACGAAGATGACATCCAAACAGCTAACCGCTGGATAGATCTATTTAAACAAAATCCGAATAATCCTTTATTTTATTCTCATTCAAAGCTTATAAATCCCGAACTATCCAAAATACTTCCTTTTAAATCAGTGAATCCATCTCGCACTAGTCTATCCCCTATCATTGAACCTCTAGGGAAAATTACCTTATACATTATTTTGCTGTGTTGCCTACTATTTTTGATCACCGAGTTCACTGAACCCACCATCATCTCACCTCCTCCTAATTTACCTCCTACGCCATTGTTTTCTGCACCCCTTAAAAAACAGCTACTTTATGACTACCCTCACGCCTACGACATTGTCGATAAGCTTGTCAACATATATGGAATAGATCGCTTACAGGAGCCACAAGATTTACCAACTGAAGGTCAATTGCTTCTAACTAAATTTCATCAGACTCCTTATTGGCAAGGCTATTATGACTTATTGCTGCATCACCTTCAAGGCAAAACGTCCATCCCAGAAGCCTCTGCTCCAATGTTTGAAAGACTGCAGCAAGGTGAATACTGGCGGCTCATTTCCCCGTGCTTTTTACATAGCGACATTCTGCATATTCTTTTCAACATGATCTGGCTAATTGTTCTTGGAAAACAGCTCGAAAAGCGCTTGGGAATTCCGCGCTATCTGTTATTCATTGTACTGACAGGAGTTTTTTCCAACACAGCCCAATATCTGATGGGTGGACCAAACTTTATTGGCTTTTCAGGTGTCATTTGTGGTATGCTAACCTTCATTTGGGCTCGTCAAAAAATATCAGCCTGGGAAGGTTATCAATTAGAAAGATCAACTATGCTGTTCATGGCTTTCTTCATTATATCGATGTTTTCCCTGCAGCTGATTTCTTTTTATTTCGAAGCCAACCAGCAATCGCCGATATCACCTGGTATCGCTAACACGGCCCACCTATCAGGTGCTGCCCTCGGCTACTTTCTCGGCCGACTCCCATTTTTTAAATGGAAAACTTAATTCGTAACCTTAATGAATAACAACAAGAATCGCTAATGAGTGTTAAAGATATTATCATATTAGGGTGTTCGAGCCAGCAACCCACCCGTTCTAGAAACCACGGCGCCTATCTTTTCCGTTGGAATGATGAAGGCTTGTTATTTGATCCTGGTGAAGGCACTCAAAGGCAATTTATTTTTGCTAATGTCGCTCCCACTGTAGTCAATCGCATCTTTGTATCTCATTTTCACGGGGATCATTGTCTCGGACTGGGGTCATTTCTAATGCGGCTCAATCTCGACAAAGTTACGCATCCTATTCATTGCTATTACCCTGCTAGTGGAAAAAAATATTTCGACCGCTTGCGTTATGGCACAATTTACCATGAAACCATTCAAGTCGTCGAACACCCTGTCTCTGAAGCAGGCTTGGTAGAAGATGATGGACGTTTCAGGATCGAAGCAACCTTTCTTGAACATGGCGTAGACAATATTGGATGGCGCATTACCGAACCTGATACTCGCAAATTTGATCAGGCAGCCTTAAATAGCCATGGAATCCGCGGCCTACAAATGAGAGAATTAATCGAAAAAGGTTGTATCAGCGTTGATGGACGTGTTATTCCTATCGAAGAGGTTAGCTGGATCCGTCAAGGCGATAGCATCGCCATTGTCATCGACACACGCTATTGTGCCAATGCTGTAAATATTGCTAAAAATGCCAAAGTTTTGTTATGTGAAAGCACGTATCAAGAGGAGCATCGCGAACTTGCTTACAAGCATTTTCACTTAACTGCTAAGCAAGCTGCCACGATTGCCAAGGAGGCAGGAGCGCAACAATTAATCCTGACACACTTCTCTGCTCGCTACCAAAATCTAAAAGATTTTGAAACCGAAGCACGAGCTGTATTTCCAAATACTTATGTTGCCGAAGATTTGAAGTCGTTTTTGTTTGATCAATAAATGAGGAGTTTATTCCGTGTTCACAAAAACCGCCTATCAGTTTTTGGATCATTTAAAAATCATTAAAAATGCTTCAGAACATACTGTACGAAATTACGCTATCGATCTTAATAGTTTTAAAAATTTTATTGAAAGTGCTTTATTCCCAAAAACACCCGCTGAACAATTGCCACAGAAAATCCATCACAACTTGCCCTATCAAAGCCTTCCTAATGTCCTTGCAATTCCGTTGGAGATTATAGATCGCAAGATTATCCGAAACTTTTTAGCCTCTTTAAGTGCTAACAAGCATAGTAAAAAGTCGATCATGCGCCGCATGTCATCCTTGCGCACCTTCTTTAAGTTTGCTTTAGAGTATCAATTAATTACCACAAATCCCACTGAAGAGATTGAGACGCCAAAATCGGACAAATACATTCCGCTATCATTGACTACGGATCAAATTCAACATCTTTTTTCAATACCGGACGTTAACACTCTACTCGGCTTGCGCGATCGAGCCATGATGGAGCTCTTTTACAGTTCAGGCCTGCGTGTGAGTGAGCTAGTGACCTTGGACCGCAACAATTTCGATCCTGGCTCCTTACTTATAAAACTTAAAGGCAAAGGCAAAAAAGAGCGGATTGTACCCATTACCAAAAATGCGGCCACTTGGATTTCGGCTTATTTGAATAATCCTGAGCGTTATCAGGACATTGAAGGTCATCGAGCGCAATGTGACGAGCAAGCAATTTTTCTTAATAAGCTTGGGAGTCGCCTATCCCCGCGCTCCGTAGATAGAAATTTCGAAGCTATCTTAAAAGCTAGTGGATTGGCCGGAAGAGCAACTCCGCATACTCTCAGACATACAATTGCTACACACTGGCTAGAAAATGGCATGGATTTAAAAACGATTCAAGCGATGTTAGGTCATACTTCGCTGACTACAACCACCATTTACACTAAAGTCTCAACGCGACTAAAAAAACAGGTTTATGATAAAGCCCATCCGCGGGCTAAAGCATGTAACCCTAACTTAGAAACTAACAATTAAAGTGCGTTGGTGTCTTAGGTCTTATATATATATATTCTTCACCCCGTAAAGCGGAATTTCGCAAAGGTGATCGTGTTTGCCAAACATCCCTTCTGAAATTTTTATGCCATAAGGGCTTTTGTGATGCTTGCTTAGGAATACATTTAAACTTTTCATTCCCCCTTTAATTTTTGATTTTACCTCTACAGGGATAATCTTTTTATTATGGATAGTGATAAAATCTACTTCGGCATTACTGGTGGACGATTCGCTGTGCCAATAGTAAAGTTCTCCTTTTTGGGAGGGCTCGGAATAGGAAATCAATTCTTGTGCCACCAATTGTTCTGCACTGAACCCAAATAATTCAACTTCCATTGGATGGGTCACCCATTCAGATAAGTCAAGCCCAAGAATTCTGTGCGCAATGCCGATATCAAAGAAAAAAACTTTAAATTTTTTTTCATCAACTTCAGCTCCAAGAGGGTAGGATTGTGCAGCGGTATGAAAACACTGATATGTAATGCCTGCTTTATTTAGAAGATGAAGAGCTTGTTTAATGGGGTAAGTTTTGGCATCTGGGTCAACTTTGATGTATTTAAATTTCTTTCCTAACTGTTTTGGAATAGAAGAGAACACATGTCCTATATGTTCCACCTGGTGGGATTTGGCATATTTTTGAAAATCATCGATATAAGTTTTAATAATTCGGTCTTGAACTCTTTGACATAAAGAGGAATCTTTGTGTGAAAGCCATATATCAACTACAGCCGGCATTCCTCCAAGCCACATATAATTTCTCAAATAGTCCAAAATCACTGCGTGAGTCGCAGGATCGATGTTTTCACGTTCAATATTTTGCCTTAAATCATCACGCTGATTAGCAGTCAAAAATTCCATGAAAGAAAGCGGGTACAAGAATAAGTAATCAACTCTCCCCACAGCCATCCCTAATTTTTCTAAAGTAAATTCAAGAAGTGACCCAGCCGCGATCACATGAAGTTCTGGCAGCTCTTCCTTAAAATAGCGTAAATAACGAATGGCGTCGGGGCACTCCTGGATCTCATCCAGAAACAAAAGGGTTTTGCCTGGAATAATTTTTTTTTGTGTATATACCTGTAGTTGTTCAAGCGTTTTTTCAAGTGAAATATGTGAAGGGAAAAGTGCATGCACTCTTTTGTCTTTTTCAAAATTTACCTCGATATAGGAGGAAAATTCTTTTCCGAATAGGCTTACTAACCACGATTTTCCAACCTGACGAGCTCCTCTAATCAATAAAGGAACACGAATAGGATCATTGCGCCAATCTTTCAAAAACTTTAAATGATCTCTTTGCATAATCCCCCTTTTTTTAATCTTATTTTAGAGAAAACGTGGTGATAAATCAAGGTTTTTTAGAAAAAACATGGGGATAAATCAAACTTTTTTAGAAAAAACATGGGGATAAATCAAACTTTTTTAGAAAAAACATGGGGATAAATCAAGGTTTTAGAAAAAATGTAACCCTATTTAACCCCGGACCCTCCATTTATAGCCTGCAAGAAGCTATACATTAAACCAATCAAATCCGTTTGCAATAATTGTTCTTTATCCATGAACTCCTTAATTTGCTCGGAAGGAGCCTTATATGCTAATCCTAAAAATACATCCTTAAACAAAAACT
>JACDGH010000216.1 GCA_013815395.1 Parachlamydiaceae bacterium | reverse complement strand
AAGCGAGGTAGAGCAGTTAGTCTAGAAATCAATAAAGAAAAAGGTCGTTTTTTTCGACCCTATGTTAAAAGTTCGGGGGAATATCTCCCAATTGATCTTATGGGATTTAATATTTATTACTATTTATTCGTGAGTAATAAGCACAAAGAGCATCATAGAAATAACTGGAGAAAAGCTATTAAGGCTTTTAATATATGCATTCCTGATAACCCTTGTATTCCAAATACAAATAAAGAACGTTGTAAAAAAATTTTACTAGGTTCTCTGGCGGTGAGCTTCTCTGCACTCGCTGTCTATGCGATGTTGTTCAATTTCTATCAAGCTCTAAAATTAACGCTGCGTTGATTTTTTTATTGCCAAGAGAATGTCAACCAGTTAAACCTAACATTAGAATAAAAGCGCGTTTAAAGGATCTTTTTTTTTCTCTCATGTTATCGAGACGAATAAATAACTGGAACTAGTAGCGCTTTCATTTATTAGCTGCCAATGAACTGATTAATCTTAAGCTTATTTAAATCCATGAACAGAGAAACAGCTAATATCTTACAGAAATCGTAGGAGGAAGGTAGATGGAAGATGATTTAGGGGAATTTAAAATCTCCAAAAAGATCAAGCAAAAGCTTAAAAATAAAGCTTTGTTAAAAAAAGAGTTTGCTGAAGGTAAAACTGCACAGCAAATTATGGGTTTTACCGACGAGACAATGGCTAAATTTTACAAAGCTGCATATCATCTTTTTGAAAATCGTCATCATTCCGACGCCGCCAATGCCTTTCTTTTTTTAGTAACTTTAAATCCTTACAATCATGATTATTGGTTAGGTTTAGGCATGTCTACGCAGATGTGCGGAGATTATGAAGCAGCAATAGATGCCTATGAAATGGCGGCCATAAGTGATATTTCTAGTCCAGTGCCTTACTTCTATTTGGCAAAATGTCTCTTTGCCATGCACGATCGCGAAAGCGCTTTGCAGGCTTTAGATCTCGCTTTGGAATACGCAGGAGATTCCTCAGAGTACGAAGAGCTCAAACAACAGGCTAATGCGGCGCGCACGATCTTACTTAAGCATCAAGAATAAACAATTAAAAAAATAATGATTGATAAATTTATTTGGCTTAAAAGCTGTCTCATAATAGAAATGAGAAACTCAGGCCTGCAGTTACCCTTTCAGGGCTACCTTTAGCCTGAGTTTTTTAGAGTCGCCCTTCCGAAGCTGACAGAAAATAGAAGGAATAGATTATTGGTATTTGGCGAAGCCCCTGGAGTGCTCGGCTCTGCCGCGCCCTTTAATTCAAGAGATCAGCTTAAGCGCTCTAGTACGCTTTCAAGATAGAATTGACAGCGCTCTATAATGTAGCTAGACGAGGAAAAAGCTAAAAAAACTTTATTTCAAAATCATTGTATCCCGCTTCAACGGACCTCCTGAATTGAAGGGCGCGGCATAGCCGAGCACTCCAGGGGCTTCGCCAAACGCAAATTATCTGTTTCTGCTTTTTCTAAAGGGCAACTGCCGGAATGGGCTCCTCGTTCATTTTAAGGTAGCTACCCCTGTCCAATTTTTTGCTTCAATAGCTCATTCACTACATTTGGAGCAGCCTTGCCTTTAGATAACTTCATCACTTGTCCAACCAAAAATGCAAAGGCCTTATCGCGCCCTGCCTTGAAATCGACAATTGATTGAGCATTCTCAGCAAGCACTTTATCCACCAGCAATTCAATCTCATTTTGGTCGTGAACGGGGTTATAATCAGGATTTTCTGCTACGATCTGCTCGGGATCTTTGCCGGGATTAGCCACCATGTCATCCGCAACAGTTTTGGCGATCCGACCAGTAATTGTGCCTTTGTCAATCATATTGACAAGGGTCGCTAGATGCTTCGAAGGAATTCCGCAGGAGATCAATGATTTACCGGTGTCTTTATAGCGACCGGCAAATTCACCAACGATCCAATTGCAAAGTCCACGTGCATTTTTACATAATTGTAAAGCCTCTTCAAAATAGTCAGCCAAAGGCTTGTCACTTGTCAGCAAAAAGGCACTTTGTACCGGAAGTTGCAACTCTTTGACATAACGGCGCTCTCTTTGCAAAGGCAACTCTGGTAATGTCGCACGGATCCCTTCGATATAGGCTTCTGTAAGAATAATGGGAACAAGATCTGGTTCCGGGAAATAGCGATAATCATCAGCATGCTCTTTTCGGCGCATTAAGACCGTCTCTTTTTTGTCCGGATCCCAGCGATAAGTCGATTGACTGATGACGTCTGCTAAGGGCTTATCCGGATTTTGCGTATACTCACGAATTTGCCTCTTAACTTCAGCTTCGATGGCCATTTCCATGTTGCTGAAAGAGTTCATGTTTTTAATTTCAATTTTATTGCGCAGTCCGGTTTCGCCTTTCAATCGCACGGAAATGTTAGTATCTATGCGCAATGAACCTTCATCCATATTGCAATCACAAGCATCAATGTATTGCAGAATAGCTTTTACGGCCATGGCATAGGCCACTGCTTCGCGACCACTATGGATACATGCCTCTGAAACAATCTCAATAAGTGGCACACCAGCCCGGTTGTAGTCCACACCGGCAAATGTTGGGAAGTGCTTAAGCGTCCCAGCATCATCTTCGAGATGGGCGCGATTTAGAGCAAAGTGCTTTTCAACACCATCGACTTCTGCAACGATTGATCCACCGATCACAATGGGTTGATCGTATTGAGTGATTTGAAAATTGCGAGGACTATCCGGATAAAAATACGATTTTCGGTCGAACTTACTGAATTTAGCCACGGTGGCATTCACCGCGCAACCAAATTGTACCGCTTTGCGCACCGCTTCTATATTTAAGACAGGCAAGGATCCAGGCTGGCCAGTACAAACTTCAGAGATATTCGTATTAGGTTCATCGCCAAAGCGATTTGGCGCAGAGCTGAATAATTTGGATTTAGTGTTAAGTTCTGCGTGGATCTCTAATCCAATAACTGTTTCCCAAAGGGAGGTGTGGCTCATATTAAATGTTTCCTATTTCACGAATTCTGGAATAGCTGCGCCAAAAAGGGTTGCTTTTTCATAAATATCCGCAGCTTGTAAAACACGGGCATCTTGCTTTTGTGGACCAATCAACTGCAAGCCTAAAGGCTTGCCATCCTGGGCAAATCCTTCAGGTACACTGACAGCAGGTAAGCCAGCTAAATTTATACCGATCGTATAGATATCTTCAAGATACATTTGCAATGGATCTTTGATCGCTCCCATCTCAAAGGCAGTGAAAGGAGAAACAGGTGTGGCTATTAAATCGCATTTTTTAAAGGCTTCATTGTAACTTTGAATAATTAATGCGCGCACCTTTTGAGATTTCTTGTAAAAAGCATCCTGGTAACCGGCACTAAGCACATAAGTCCCCAGCAAAATACGTCTTTTCACTTCAGGCCCAAAACCCTCTTCTTTAGAAAAATCATACACTTCTTCCAAGGACTTCGCTTTTTGCGACCTTTGTCCATAGCGGATCCCATCAAAACGTGCCAAATTCGTAGAAGCTTCAGCAGTAGCAAGAATGTAATAAACCGCAATAGAGTACTTTAAGATACTTAGATCAATATCTACAATTTCAGCGCCCAGCTCTTTTATCTTAACCAAGGCATTATCAAAGATTTTTCTCGGCTCTGGAGCCAGCTGCTCTAAAAATTGATGAGGCACACCAATGCGCATGCCCTTAATATCACCAGTTAAATGTTCTAAGTATGGGACGCCTGCATCGACATAGCTAGTAGAATCTTTTTCGCAATGTTTTCCGATCACTTCCATCAAGAGTGCTGTGTCAGCAATGTTAGTAGAAAGGGCGCCAATCTGATCTAGCGATGATCCGTAAGCAACTAACCCATAACGCGATATGCGACCGTAAGTGGGTTTATAGCCAATAATACCGCAGAAAGAAGCGGGAAGCCGCACTGAGCCGCCTGTATCACTACCTAGTGCCAAAGGACACAATCTTGCTGAAACTGCAGCAGCAGAGCCCCCAGAAGAACCACCGGGTGTACATTTTAAATTCCAAGGATTATACGTCATTTGCAGTGCAGAATTCTCTGTAGAAGAACCCATAGCAAACTCATCCATATTCGTTTTGCCGATAATAATTCCATCTTCTTGCTCAATCAGCTGAGTAACTGTGGCATCAAAAGGAGCACGGTAATTTGTCAAAAACTTAGATGCACAAGTAGAAATCTCACCTTTGACATGAATATTGTCTTTGATGGCAATGGGGATACCTGCAAGCTTTCCTAGCTTATGGCCAGCTGCGCGTTTTTCATCTAAGGCTTTAGCATTTTTTAAGGCGCGTTCGTGGAAGACAGAGAGAAAAGCTCCAATTTGGCTGTCATACTTATCTATGCGGTCCAAAAATGTTTGTGTGATTGTGACGGCAGATAATTCCCCGCGAATAAACTTTTCTCTTATTTCTATTGCAGAAAGGGTATACATGATCTAACCTAGCCTCGTAATAATTAGCTTTGTTTAATGACAGGGGGTACGCGAATCATACCGCCAATTTGGGATGGGGCATTAGCCAGGAAGAGATCCCGCGGCAATGTTTCGCCAACATTATCTTCTCGCGTAACGTTACTTGCGCCTTCCAGAACATGATAGCAGGGAGCTACATTCTCTGTATCTATTTCATGAAGTTGTTCAATGTATTCTAAAATTTTTTTAAGATCCACCAAGAGGGATTCTTGTTCTTCATCCGAACAGTTGATCCGACAAAGTCCGATCAAATTCTGAATGGTCTGCTTGTTAAGGTTTGCCATAATACCTGCTAAACATAGGATTTAATAATGAGAGTAGAAAAAGCATACTAACTGTTTGGCGAAAATTATGCAATAGGAAGGAAGAGAGGTAAAGGAAGTAGATCTGATTATACGTCTCCTCTAAAGTTGGGAGTAAGCAGGGTAATAC
>JACDGH010000215.1 GCA_013815395.1 Parachlamydiaceae bacterium | reverse complement strand
GAACTAAATTAGTAAATAGAATAAAGTATAGTTTAAAGAAGGAGCGACAAAATTAGGAGTTCAATTTAGCTTGAATTTGTAAGTTCGATCTACTAATTTTTTAAATCCTCTCGCCTTTAAATTACTGATAACCAACTTTAGTTCTCGGCGCCTCAGCGTTTCTCCCCGTCTCTGCGTTTCCTCTGCTTCTAAAACGTACAAAAACTACCCTAAGAAATCCCGCCCCCAATTCATCACAAGAACTAGAATAAAGCTTTAATTATTTCAACATAATTAATCAACGTGGATAAAATAAGTAATTAAAACAATTTCATTGAGAGGTGTCTATATGGGTGTTTCTAGATTAGAAAAGTGTACAATGGGTACTATTGGGACAGTGACTGCCGTGGCAGCAGGCATGAGTTGGGCCATACAATTGCAAGTAGACCAACGTATCTTTGATCTCTATAGTACCACACTCCCGAATACTACAGACACCCAGAAACTTATTTCAGATATTAAAAATCTCTATGATGGGAACTACATACTACTCAGTAGAGCTTTAATGACGGTAGTCGTCTTGGGAACCTGTCATGTCAGTGCCTCTTTGATGTCACGAGTCCGCAGACTTCACCAGCAAAACGGATTACTCCAAGAAGGAAATGTACAAGAAGACCTAAACATGCTGAGACTGTTTCATCGATCTGCCCCATGGGAGGCATCAGCTATTGCAGTAGGAGGTTTCGGCCTGGGATTATTATTTAATCTAATTTGGCTTCGTTAACCTGGCGTCACTCACATAAAAAATGTTATTGGAGATTCATGTCTGTTACTTTTCAAAAGACCCGTCTTAGCGATTCTTGCCTACAAAATGATTGCGCTATCTGCTTATCAACAATTGATCCAAAAGATGGAAGTGCTCACATCCCTTCTTTGCGTGGATCTATCTTAAGAAAGCGCCCTATTTTGGAAAATGCTGTTCATAGCGAATGCTTAAATAGATGGGCCATAGAACCGATTAAGTAAGAATCAGTCCCTTATTTGCCCTACTTGCCGAGCGCCAGTAGTCATACCATAAATGAAAAATTTTTGCGCGAGCTAAAGTTCCTCTCAAAATATACATTGATTGGAGCGGTTTTAGGAATTGCTGGATTAACCACAATTCATGCAGGGAAAACAATACCATTGTGTAAATTGGTCTCGCAATTAGGAGTAATAATAATTTTTATACGTCCTAATTCTGGTTCAGGAATTCCACTAGGAGCTTTGGGTGGTGGTTTGGGGGCTACAAATGGATTAGGCACGACAATTACTGTATTAGGGGGAATGCTACCACTATTTGGTGCATTGAAAAAATTTTCTTTCGCTGATGAAACCGTTGTAAACTTCACAGCAATGTTGATTGCTTCCATAACATTAACAGGAGCTTTAACTGGGGTAGTATCAAAAACATTAGTAAAAGATGAAGCAATGGTAGAAGCAGCGGCTGCAATTGCAGGTTCTGCAGCAGGAGCTCTCACCATTGGTATTATCAAAAAAATATTTGCTGTTCCCTTTAGTTATTATGGTCTAAGGCCAAACATTCCTGAGGAGCGTTGAAAATTAAGTGCTTGATTGATAATAGGGATGTCACTGCGTTCCAATGCCTCTTTCCAAATAATCGCTTTTTCCGAAAAAGGAATAATTTCCGCAGCAATAGCTTCCCCAGTTAACTCATGGCTGCGGAGTTTTTCGAAAATAACCAGTCGATCAGACTTTTTGCTATATGCTAAAATTCCATGCGTAGGATAGGGCATATCATTCGCTTTTAAGGCCTCTCGGAACAAATTTTCTCGGTATTTTCCAGGTGGTACCACTCCTAGATCAGCACCTAGAACTATAAAAGCTCCCGAACGATCGAATTCCAATTGGAAAACAAGTCCATTTTTTAAAGTGATTTGGCAGGAATTATTGCGATCCGAATGCAAATCGGGAATTTCAAGAATTTTTCCAAGCTCCTGAAGCAGTGTTCCAAAGTAATCGGTAACCATATCCTTCTCCTTTGTTACTCAGCTGAAGCAAAAGATGCAAATTTATAGTATTATTTATCCTCTGCCTTACCTACTTTTTCGTCATCATCTTCATTAATACTTTCATCTTCTGTTTCATTTAAATCTTCTAATTGGTCCTCTAAATCTTCAAGCGCTTCCAAAATAGCCAAATATAGCTCATCGCGATGCTGAAGAGTTTTATAAATCTGCATCATGGCCACTTCGCGAATTCCATCTCGAAGTTGACTAAATACAATGATTTTAGCTGCGATCCATTTTTCGATGCCTAATTTAACAGCGCTCTGCAGTACTTTGGCAGAGGAGGGGTAGCGTTCGGCTGCCAGACCCATAAATTCTTTGGCAATACTCTCAAAGGTAAGCTGTGAAGGGACTTCTATGCCTTCTTGCTTGAACATTTTATTGACCAAGCGCATGCGGCCGCGAAAAAAACGATAAACGCCCAAAATAGCTTGTAGAGAACGCGTTTCTGTGAAAAGTCGATGAAGCATTCCTCGAGGAATGGAGGGTCCTTTCGACTTCATGTCTGCCCCAAGAGAATGTAAGAGAAAATCGACAACTTTTTTAAGATCTTTAAATTCGTATTTTGCAGCCAGTTCTTCAAAAAGTGTGGTTGAATCGCGTGGGTTACCAGTTACTTCACGGTACATATCGCGCATTGAAGTAGCAGTCCCAAGGCCTTTTTCAGCAGCTTGCCGAGCTTGGGTGCCAATATTTCGCCCAGCTGCAATTTCGCGAGCATGCAATTGATCAAATTCTTCTTTGGCTTCTTTAACAGTTTCAGCAAGCTCTCCCTCAGTAGTAGCAAATAAGAACTCAAGCACCTCGTCACCAAGCGAAACATCGGGATAAAACTCTGCTAAAGTGCGTAAAATATCCTCTTTAGTGTCCCCTGGTTTAATTCTCTCTCTTAGAAGAACTAAAACGTTCGCAGTAAGCTCCGGATTTTTACTTTGAAATTTATTGGCGCTGTCTTTGATTTGCTCAACAGGGAGAAGTTTTTTACCTGTTTCGCCGCCCTTCATCATTTTTTGGATGCGAGATTTATGGGTTTTAATATCTTTCTGTTTAGTCGCAAACTTGGCTGCGAATGGATTAACGGCTTCTTCCATGGAACTTAAGAATGCTGAAGCACTATCTTGCTGTTCTGCTCTAAGTTCTTGCTGTTCCTTTCGTCCAACGTCCTTCATGGCTTCAAGTGTCACATTCACACTTTGAGTGCCAGCCGCACGTCCTTCAATCTGTCCACTCATATCAAGCCTCCGAAAGTATTTGTTCTATTCTTTCGAGTTAAACCCTAATATTTGCTGTTTCTAAGTTAAAAACTATTTTTCGAGCAATCTCTTGATCGCGCCGCGCATGCCATTATGAAAGTTGCACCCTTCCAAGCGGTTGTATGCGAATTTCAGGCACAATTTCTTGATATGAGACTACAGAAATATCCGTGAATTCCATTTCAATCAATTTGCGCACGAAACGTCTCACATCGATAGCAGTCAAAAGCACAGGGGGCTGTCCACCCGGAGGAGGAGGAGCTACAGTACTTCGAACACCTTGTAGAATGAGTTGAACTGCATCCGGATCTAAAGCTAAGTAAGATCCAGCCGATGTTTGTTTGATAGCGCCGCGGACCATATCCTCAATTTCGGGATCTAAGATATAAACTGAAAGTACTGATTGTCCCTGGGAATACTTATAACTAATGTAGCGCTTCAATGAGGAACGTACATACTCAGTAAGAAGAACCGTATCTTTTTCAGTTTGGGCCCATTCGCTCAGAGCTTCTAATATAGTGCGCAAATCTTTAATGGAGATTTGCTCTTGAATGAGGCGTTTGTAAATATCCGTCATTTTCTGCAAAGGGATTAGACGCGTGACTTCTTTTACAAGATCAGGGAACGACTTTTCAACAAACTCCAGCATCGATTTGACTTCTTGAATCCCAACAAATTCATTAGCGTAATGTCTAAAGAAGTAGGATAGATGTAAAATCATCACCTCGAGCGTGCTCCAATATTTAATGCCTGCCTTATCAAGTAATTCTTTGTGTCTACTTTCTACCCACAGAGAAGGGAGTCCTAAGGAATTTTTATAGGAAGTAAATTCAAGGTTATATCTCTTTAAATTTTCTTCAGATTCGTTTGTCAATAATTGATTTTCAAGCACTTTACCGCGAACAATTGGAACTTCGTTCAGATGGATGGAATATTCATCATTTTCAAGGATAGGGGAATCTGTTCTAACGTGCACACCTGGAAATCGCACACCTAAATCAGCATAGAGTGCTTGTCGCATTCTTGGGATCATTTGATCAATAAAGCTTTGTCCTTTTGGAGCCTTTTGAATTTCAGCCGTTAAACCCTTGCCGCATTCGATGATTACGGGAAGAGTCAATGCATAACTATCAATACCTCCCCCGGAAATAACCTTATGGCCCTTAACTGCCGTTTCCATCGTAGAAGCACCTGGAGCGGGAGTTGTTCCATCACCACCACTGCCTGCAGCTTCAGCTAAGCGATTTTCTTCATTGCTCCATAAAGCATAACCAATCAACCCTACAGCTGATGAAAGAATCATAAATGGAGCAATTGGAAATCCAGGTAAAAGTCCCATTCCCATAAGAAAACCAGCCGAAAGCATCAACGCCTTAGGTTGTTTCAATAACTGACCCGTAATTTCACTACCTAAGTTCGAAACCTCTTTATCGCTGGAAACACGTGTAGTTACAATACCTGCAGTGATCGAAATTAGCAAAGCGGGGATTTGAGAAACGAGACCATCACCAATAGATAGTAATGAGTAAGTTGTGACGGCTTCCATGGCAGTCATGCCATTAAGTGTTGCCCCAATAATCATACCGCCTATAACGTTAATCAGGGTAATGACGATACCGGCAATAGCATCTCCCTTGACGAACTTCATGGC
>JACDGH010000214.1:4527-4973 GCA_013815395.1 Parachlamydiaceae bacterium | reverse complement strand
CCATTCTCTTTTCTTCTTGATTTTGCCGAATCATCCAAGTAGCAACTACAATGACTAAACCCATTAATGTAATATAAAGAGCAAGGGGAAGTGCCGATCCATTATGCAACGCACTCATTAACCACATGCAACCCGCAATCAATAAGTAGTAACACCCCCCAAAAATGGAGCCGGCTGATCCGGCTGCATTTTGATAAGACTTTAAGGCATGGCTTAAACTGTTTGGGATAACTAGGCCAATTCCAAAAAAAATTAAAAATAAACTTATGATTGCTACTGCTAACCCTGTCTTTAGAGCAAAAATCGAAGTTAAAACAATAGTAGTTAGTATAACTGCTCCGCCGAGAATACAAGCAGAACCCCATTGGATAATAATACCAGCTGAAAATTTACTGCTTAGTCGATAAGATAAACGAGCAGCAAATACAGTTGCGGCAGCAATAAGC
>JACDGH010000214.1:0-4517 GCA_013815395.1 Parachlamydiaceae bacterium | reverse complement strand
CCAATGCAACCATAAAATTTGGGTTGTATCCCTAATTGTTCGATGAATACAAAAGGCGCTTCTTGATAAAATCCAAATATAATACCATTTGTGCTTGCTATTAGCAGAACATGACCCCATAACTGACGAGAGGTCACCATACTAGAAAGCAACCCACTTAATTTACCCATTGACAACTTAATAATGTTTTCAGGACGAGTTTCCTTCAAGCATAAAAATGTCCAGCAAAACAAAATGGCTGATAGAACCGCAAGGGTCCAAAAGTTTGCGCGCCAAACAAAGTATTCGCTGATAAATCCTCCTAATAAAGGACCAATTGCAGGGGAGAAGGCCAATGCTCCAGACATTACAGAGAAAAATTTTGTTCTCTCTGCTCCTTCATAAGAATCACGCAATATTGTCTGTGTAATCACAGATCCCACGCTTGCACCAAATGCTTGTAAGAATCGCCCTATCATCAGAGCTTGGATATTGTCAGCTTCAGCGCATGCAAAGGTTGATATTCCATAGATAATTAGTCCTGTTAACATGGCAGATTTTCGTCCCGAATAATCCGATATAAACCCCCATAGCATCACACCAAAAGCAAATCCCAAAAAATAAATCGCAAGCGTTAACTCCGCCATATAGGCACTTACTCCTAATCCACTGGCTACACTAGGCAGTGCCGGAGTATAAATGGTTTCACTAATCTGTGGAAAGCCAACCAAAGTAATGAGCAAGGCTACCGATAGGCCTTTATTTTTTTTGTTCATCCTTACCTCCAAATGTTACCACCATTGTAAACAAGTGAATATTTATTTAGAATATAACGTATTGTTAACGATTCATAACTATAGGTTAATAATGCAAGATGGGGAGAAACACGGAGACGCTGAGAACTAAATCATTTGAGGATGGTTCACTGCAAGAAGTACTAAGTTCTTCAACAAATTTAATGTCCCCCTTTATGTGGCATACCCACAGCGTCGTTTTATTTCCTCAAAAGTCCGTTGTTTTATTGACTTTATCACTAAAAAATATCAGTGTTGAACATATGGACTATAAACTGGGGAGATGTAATGGATTGGATAGCTGGAAATATTTTAAGAGGCGATTTTCTCCACCTTCCAGGTGTGAGAACAGCTGCTGTTATAGGTGTCACTTCGACTACTATGGCGGTTGGATTGCATATTTTGGGTTATCCCTGTAAAGAAAATGTAACAACTGCAGTATTTGCTGCAGCAGGTACTGGTGGGATACTTGTCACAACGATTAGCGCTGTGGCTTATTCAATTTTTCTGTGGGAATGCAATGAATTGATGGAAGGAAATTAATTTATAAGTTTTTTGCCCCAAACTTAGGGTTTTATGACATAAAATTTTTGCAATCATTTACAATTTTGCTGTTATTTACTATAATATCGACTCTGTATATTTTTGGTATCTATCTCCCTGTAGAGCAAAGGTGTGTAAAAAGTTGTAAAGTAAATAAATCTATTAAATGCAAAATTTTATAAATGAAGGCATCTGAAGCTCTATGCGACCTGATGATTTAAAATTCCCTTTCACGGGAAATGAACGATACACTTTTCTTTCAAATAAGATATGGTTTATTCCCTGGCTGCCCTTAGATTCTGATACATTTGCTTTTCCAGGATGGTCACATCCAGATGTTTTCGGTAATGACAATCCTGTGTGCGTGGAATATTGTAGCGGCAATGGGGCCTGGATTGCTGAAAAAGCAATTGAATTTCCCTTGATCAATTGGGTAGCAGTTGAAAAAAAATTTGCTAGAGCTCGTAAGATTTGGTCGAAAATCAAAAATCTTGAGTTAGCTAATTTAATAGTCATTTGTGGAGAAGCCCGAAATGCCACTAAGCTTTATTTCGGGGATCAGACTATTGAAGATCTTTATATTAATTTTCCCGATCCCTGGCCTAAAAGTAGACATGCTAAACATCGCATCATTCAAAAAGAATTTGTTCAAGAAATGTGGCGCGTCTTGCGTGATGGACAATCTTTGACATTTGTTACTGATGATCCACCCTATTCTGAATGGTTAATTGAAATTATGGGCGGAGATCCTGGTTTTGCTTCTCAATTCCCTGAGCCTTTTTTTGTTAACGAGCAACCTAATTATGGTTCTTCCTATTTTGATGAACTTTGGCGTGCTAAAGGTCGCGCAATCCGCTATCATCAGTTTAAAAAACTAAAGATGTAAATATGCGGATTGTAGCAAATACACAATTAAATCCTCTGAAACCTAATCATGAGGTGCTTTTGCCATTCTTAGGCATATCTTATTTAGATCCTAATGCAATGGCTAAAGCTCATCAGCAGATTTCTGAGCATTCTTATCCACGAAAAGAATTAATCAGTATTTTACGAAAATATAATAGTCTGTTAGGTAACGATACTCTTGCGCTGCACAATATTGAAAGACTTTCTTCTTTGCAGCAAGGATGCGTAGTTACAGGACAACAGCTGGGTTTAATGGGTGGACCTGCCTATACAATTTTGAAGGGGATTAGTTGCTTGCTTCTTGCTAGAGAAAGTGGAGCCGTACCTATTTTCTGGTTGGCAACTGAAGACCATGATGTGGCAGAAATTGATCATTCCTATTTGCTCGATGCTTATGGAAATTTAAAGAATTTCCATCTTTCTTTTCCCAAAGATGGACGCAGTGTGGAAGATTTAAAATTAACTGAGCATAATGTTGCAGTAATTCATCAATTCCTCCAATCGGCTTCAATAAATAAAGTGCTTTGGCCGAAAATCAATGAATCCTATGCTCAAACCATGGCTCAGGTGTTGGTCCAGCTATTTGCGGGCACTGGTATGATCTTTCTTGAACCAAAACTATTGCGCCCTTTAGCTCGTTCTTTTTTTCGTCGCGAGATTGAAAATTTTCAGGATTTGCATCATGTCTTGAAGGGGACAACTTCCAAGCTTTTAAAGGCGGGTGGAAAGGAGATTATTTCTTTTTCAGATGCAGAAGCGACTAATCTATTCTTGAAAGATGAAAAGGGACATCGCTTTAAAATTCTTTTTAAAAATGGTTCATTTCAAAGTGGAAAGCAGAGATATACTGAGGAAGATTTATTATTTCTAATAGATGAACAACCATGGCGCTTTAGCACGAATGTGGCGGCGCGGCCAGTCTTACAATCTTTACTAATCCCTACGCTAGCATATATTGCAGGTCCTACAGAATTAAATTACTTTCATCAATTAGGCGATTATCATCAAGCGCATGCTGTACCCATGCCTTGCATTGTGCCGAGGATCTCTGCAACGCTTATTCCTGCCTATGCAGCTGAGATTCTTGCTAAGTGCAAAATCGATCCTTCCATGGAAATTCCATCGCATTGGAACGACTTATTGCCTCAGCTTAATGATGGATTTGTGCAGATGACGGCAGATTGGAAGCAAAGTGCTTGGCAACAATTTGAGAATGAAATATCCTTAGAGGCCGTTGAACGCATAATCAAACATGCAGCTTTTAAATTGCAAAAAAAAATTGTTAAGTCCCGCTTGCAAGCTGAAGGCATACCTCTGCACGGTTTACATTTGTTGCGAAATCTAATCCATCCTCATCAGAAACCCCAAGAGCGCATTCTTAATTGGTGGAGCTTTCAGGCTTATAGTCAGGAAAACTTAGTGAAGGAATTTCTCAAATTACCTTCATGGATGCCAGAAGGGCATTTATATTGCTATATTTAGTACATCATTAACTTTAAAAAAATATTATTTTCAATGTTACAGAATCAAAAATTAGTGGCCTTTGGGCAAAGACAAGCAAATTTAGAACATTCTCATTCATGCAAGGAAGAGGAGGAAGATGATCTCTTTGCACCACATGCTCCTGCCATAATTTTTGACGCACTGAAACTCGATGAAGAAGTTCCTTTTGGTTTTAATGCTGTCAGAATTCCTTTAGATGCGACCTTAAAATCTGATTTAAATTGGAAACTAGAACGCACAGCGGCTGAAAAATACATTCATCAAGGTTTTCGCATCTTTTGGGATATTCAATTGGGAATTGGAAGGCCTAACGGACTCGCTTTTCCTCTTACTAATCATTCTCAATTTTTATCACTTTCAATTGCATTAGAGCATTTTCGGGATACAATATGGAAAGATTTTCGCGAAAAAACTGTAGGCTTGTGCTTATATCGGGGCTCGGCAGATTTTAGCTCAGGATTTTTATGGAATGAAGAAGAGTTAGGTAATTTTAGATCATGGCTAAAAGAAATTTTTGAAGATGTTTCGACCTTTACTTCAGAAACTTTATCGATAGTGTCGTCTTTTGAAGAGATCAATCCGCAAAATTTAGCAGCATCTGTCGAAGGGGATCGTCTTCTTGCGATTTATTGCCGTAACATTACAGGAAGATACTTGGGCACACTTTCTGACTGCGTGCCTGATACCTTGCAATGTTATGTACTTTTGGACATTCAAAACATTTTAGATCCTTTACTACAGGTGCAGCTGACTGCAAAAGAAAGTTTTTCACGAATTAATTTAGGAATTAGA
>JACDGH010000213.1 GCA_013815395.1 Parachlamydiaceae bacterium | reverse complement strand
CCACAAAGGGCGTGGGAACCGTATGCGCGCGCATCCACTTTTGCAGAGCTTGAAATAATTGACTATTGGGAAATTCAGAAGAATTTCTAACTTGTTTAACTTCTTTGGTAGCATCATCCCTAAAAAGCTGTGGAAACGAAAATTGAATACCCCAAGGGATGCTATCACTACCAAAAACCATTGGCCTAAACTTACCATCTACATCAGAGTAGCCCATGTGGTGTGCTTGCAGTTGCACAACTGGACTCGCTACGCGGATTAATTGTTTTGTTTCACCTATCAAGATAGCATAAAGCGCGTCCGTTGAATGTGTCATCACAGGTGAAAACCATTGTCGATAACTAGCTTGCTCCGGTAATTTTCCTTGCTTTAAAGCTGAAATGTAATTGTGATAGTGCTCTATAAAGATTTCCTTACTTAGTTCTCCTTCCCCTTGATTAGATACCGAGCCACAAAGAAAGAAATGGAACTCTCCTAAGGAGTCGCATAAATTCCTCATTTCATCTGCATCAAGAAGAACTTGGACTTTCAGCCATTTTGAAGTCTGAAGAGGAGTTTCTTCAACCGTACTAATTCGCAATTGACCCATTATTGACTCTAGTTGTTATTACGAGATCGATTTTTAGATGGACTATCTTTTTCAAAAGCCGATAATAGGATCAGGCTAGTGATCCCTAAAAATATCGCACTGTCAGCTATATTAAAGACAGGAAAATCATAGCCCCAAAGCACAAAATGCAACATATCCACGACGTGCCCATAAATAAAGAAGTCAACCACATTGCCCAATGCTCCAACTATAATCAAAGTGAGAGGAATCCTCCAGCCTGCATGCTTATTAAAAAAAAATGCATAGATGATTAGAGCAATTAGCAAAAAAATTCGAAAATACATCAGATGAATTTGATAATCGGAAAACATACCCCATGCTGCGCCATAATTAATTTGGTGACTGAGTGAAAATTCAATGCCAAAAAAATCCTTAAAAACCCCTATGCCTCCATAAGGATACCAAAAAGCGTAACGATGCATCACAGGGAGATACATATTCGTAAAAAATTTCGAAAAGAAATCAAGAGCAAATACGAAAATCCCTATAAATAGAGGGAAAAACCTTAACATTACAATCCTAATAAAGCAAGTTGCTAGATCAACCCTTTTTCAAGTTGCTCTTGCGACCTTACAGTCATTGTCGCATAAGGAACCGCTTCAAGGCGTGCTAAAGGAATGTCATCCCCGCTAATATCACAAGTTCCATAAGTATTATCTTCAATTTTTTCTAATGCGCGTTCAATCTGTCTTAAAATAATAAGTTCTCTTGAACTAACTTCCAAGCTTATGGTGCGATCAAAATCATCTGTACCTTGGTCTGCTTGATGCTGTGAGTAACCCGCACCCTCATCAACAGATTTTACATCGGCTGTAGATCCTTTAAGCGAATGCGTTAGCTGACGCCGCATATCTTCAAGCCTTTTTTTAAAACCAGCAATTTCACTTTTCTTGAGTGGCATTGCATTCCTCCTTATTGATCACTATTTTCATATTATATTGACAGCTTCGTCTTTTGCCTTAATAGATTTAATAGCATCCATTAATTCATCAATATTTTTAAATCTTCTGTAAACACAAGCAAAACGAATGTAGGCTATGGGATCGAGGGTTTGTAAATGACTCATTCCCATATCGCCCAATTCAGTGGTTGTAATTTCACGCATTTGTCTTTGCATAATTTCAACTGTAATCTCTGAAGCAATGGCTTTGGCCTGCTCTCTGCTCAATGTAGTATGACGACAAGCGGCTTCTAATCCTTTTATCAACTTCTGTTGTTGAAACTCTTCATAGCGACCATCTCTTTTCTTCACTTGAACGGTCAATTCAATTGTTTCAAATGTCGTAAATCGTTTCTGACAACCTAAGCATTCACGTCGCCTTCTTATCGCATTCATTTCAAAGGCATCACGCGAATCAGTGACCTTGAGCTCCTCATGGTAACAATAAGGGCATTTCATCAGTAGAACTTCCTCACAACGAGATTAGATTTAGACCTAAAAAACGCAGGCAGCTTCGCGATTCCGGAACATGCACCATGCATTGATTTATATTCAATATATTTGTAGCTGCCTATTAAATCCTTTATAGATTTTTAGATGGAATCTAAAATCTGAGTTCCACCACCTAGGAATTATACCATTTTCGATAGGTTTTTTCCCAACCAAATCAGAAAAGAGTATCGCAAATGGCCATAATGTTGATAAAATCGCTAAATCTAAATTTAGGATTTCTATGATATTTATATCCCAGCAAGATTGGTTAAAAAAAGCCGAGAGTCATAGGGAGCTTGTTAAACCAATGGCAGATGCTTTTTTGCATCGTCGTGGACTAGGAAAAAAACATCCTGTGTACGACTTTCTCTTCATCTATTATAGATTTTCTCCCACAAAACTAAAAAAATGGGTGCCATCCTTTGAAGAGATTCTTGAAGTTGAAGGCAAGGATGATTTGTCATATTTTAATGAATATTGGTTTGAATTGCTTAATAACACCTTACGATTAAATCCTCTTCGTTTGCAAGGTCAGGCCCTAGCTTCGGTTGCATTTATTGAAGGATTATGCCATGCCATTTTAGAAAGACCACCTCGCTTCGGATGTTTTGGGTTGCATGAGTGGGCGATGGTTTATCGTTTGTCACCTGAAGAGCTTCGCCATGCTGACTACCCTTTGCGTTTGTCTTCCCAAGAATTAACTCGCTTTGTTGAAAGCCAACATCTTTGCTGCACACACTACGACGCGTACCGATTTTTTACTCCAGAAGCTACGCCGCTGAATCTATTTAAGCCTACCTTAGAAAATCGCATTCAAAATGAGCAAGCCGGATGCTTACATGCTAATATGGATCTTTACAAGTGGAGCACTAAATTGTGGCCATGGATAGGATCAGATTTTATTGCAAAAACCTTTTTACTTGCGCTGGCAGGACGAGAATTAGACATGCGTGCCAGTCCATATGACCTAAAGGAGCATGGATACGCTCCTATTCAAATAGAAACAGAAGATGGGCGAAAAGAATATCAAATTTTACAGCAGGAGTATACACAAAAGGCGCACGGTTTGCGTCTTGAATTGGCCGCCTTTTGCGCTCGCTTACGTGCTTGGGGCGCGGTTTAAAAAGTGAGTGCATGAATCTTTTCTTTACAGTATAGAATTTGATTAGCAACTATTTTATTCCTTTTCAGTGGGTAGGTATTTTTTCAGCCAGTCAGGCACTGATTTCAAAATTTTCTCTTTGATCCATTTATTATTTTTCTGATAAAGAATGCCTAAACAAACAATGGCAATCCCTATAAAAATAAGCGCTAAAGGAAAGAGAATAGAATCTTTAAAAATACTATATGCAAGGTGGTTAAGATAGATAAATGTTCCTAAAGCTCCGTAGACCATAAATATCCTCCGATCCAAGATAATTGAAGAAAGCATCATCAACAGATTAATCAGAAGATAAACAAATTGAAACACTTCTCCTTTATCAATACTTATAGTTGTTAAACTAACCCAAAAGGCAATTATTCCAAAAAAATAGGGCCAGAATGCATAATCCGTAAATTGTGCATTTTCTGTACTCCAAGTTTTTTTTAAATCAATAACATATGCAACTGTTACCATTACAAATCCAAAACACAGGGAAAGCCACTCATTTTGCTCTAAAGAGCTTGTTTTTCCAAAAAACATTTGCCCTAAATCCATTACAAAGAACCATGCAGCCAAAAAAATGGGAGCCATAATAAATGGAAAAGGAATAAATCTGAATGCCGCTAAGCCAGCCATAATTGTTCCGACTTCCATTGCAATCTCAGTGAAGACAGAAACCCTAAAAAAATTTTGGTAGTTATCCGTAGAAATTTTTTCTGTGGCTACATTGAAGTAAGCATCTAGTCCATATATAGCCAAAGGAACCATACAAATAGCTAAGGCGATAAATATGCCGGCTGGGATTTTTAAATCTTCATTTTTCCAAAATTTTAATCCTATCAATGCAAATAATATCCCATAGATCAGCGATGTTAAAAATTTTGCTTCACCGCCAAAAAATGTCCAACTTAATTCCATTAACCACAGCATGGCACTTACAACAACAAAAGCCCCAAAATAATACAGCCACGTGGAAAGAGAAGATACTTTAGTATCTATCTCATTTTTTTCCAACGAAGACCACAGGGCTTCTACTTGATCTTTATTTATCCCTAAGCTGATCGCTTTTAAAAAAAAATGTTCCTTAGATATTTTCATAGAATTCCTATTGGGTAGTTAGTTTATATTCTATTAATTACAAATTGACTTCAACCCTTGATCTTGATATTATTTTCATTAATATCTATAATTAAGGGTTTTATGACATATCCAATTAGTTCAATATCTTCAGCTTTTAATGAGAATGGGTTTAAAGTATCCCACCTTGCCCAGGATATTTATCAGATCGAAAATTCCCATAGCTTAACCATAAATGAAGCCAATAGCATTATTTCCAAAGTTGGATGTCGCGTTCTTTTTTCTGAAAATCGCATTTGCGGCAACCTAACATTTTCTTTTGATCTTAATAAACGTTTTAAAAAAAAGCTTCTAGCCCAAAATATAGAACTTCCATCTCAAACCGTATGGGAAGCTATTAATTCCACTCAAAGTTTACGGGAAAGTGGGAAGCCAATAACCATACAAGGTTATAAGTTATTTAATTCTCCGGAAGAAGGGGAGGAAATAATTTTAAAGGGTTGTTGGAAACCGGCGGCTTTTCTAACAGATTTCTGGGATAGCATTCCTAGCAGTGCGAAAGTTTTAGATCTCGGCTGTGGTCAAGGTGTTAATTTTCTGCCTTTACTTTCTAAAGGTTGTGAAGTGACTGCTGTGGATCGTTCACAGGAAATGTTAACAATATGCACCAATACTATTGATGAAAAAGGTATGAATAAGGCTCTTGTATCTCTTATAA
>JACDGH010000212.1 GCA_013815395.1 Parachlamydiaceae bacterium | reverse complement strand
GATTAATACTCATCGTTTTTACTATCACTTTGACCCGGTACGTTTTGGGGATACAAGGCTATTTAGAAGTGGTTCAACAACTGTGCTTGATGCTTTGAACAATAAATCGGTTTATGTCTACGGCAGAGATCAGCGTCTTAAGCATATTGATAAATTCTCTAACGATGGAAATCTATATTCGAGAGAAAGCCTTTATTGGGCACATTACAAATCTGAACAATGCACATATCTTCTTTCCCGCTCGCTAGCTTCAGCCTCAGGATGTCTGGCTTTTGCACGCACTTATTCCTACGATGATCGAGGAAATGTGCTGCTGGACTCTCTTTATGGGAATCTTTCCGGTCATAGTGGAATTACCCCCATTATTACAGAATTAGGAGCAGTCGCAGAAAATTGTTGCGAACGATATCAAAAGCAGTTCAAGTATTCTGATAATGGCTTTAACCTTTTATTGTGGGAATGTGACGGCATACATGAGACGTCTTATGAATATGAATCAGAATCTAATAAACTGATCGCCAAATTCATTGGCGAACCCAATAAAATTCATTTGCGTGAATTCTATGAATATAATATCGAAGCCGCTCTAACGAAAAAAATTATTGATGATGGTTTTACAAAGGATAAAAACAATTTAGCCGGAGTCACCGAAAGGCATATCACTTATTACAGCCCTCGCACTACTTATCCTTTTGGTTACCCTGAAGTCATTATTGAAAAATATCTTGATGTGGCTTCCGGACAAGAAATTCTTAAAAATAAAGTTGTAAATTCGCACAATCATCTGGGCCTTCTTGTAAGCCAAATGCATTATGACAGTACGGATACATATCTTTACACTTTATATTGGGATTACAATCCAATGGGTAAGCTTATTAGGGAAGTCGATGCTCTTCAAAATATTTCAGAGTGGCGCTATGATCCCAATGGAAATTGCATCTTTGAGCAGGGGCCTGATCTTAATGTCCATAAAGATTTTGTTTACGATTATGCTAATCGTTTAATCCGTCAGGATGAAGTACACTCAGATGGGGTGCGAAAAAGCGTATCCTATCGTTACAATCTACTTAGTCAGCCTGTTGCCATTAGCGACTTTCATGGCAATGAAACTCTGAATGAATATGATGCTTTCAGTCGTGTTACCCATATTACCTATCCCACAGTTTTGGATGAGGATGGAACTCCGTCTTCTCCCATTTTAAAAAAATCATATGATCTCATGGGTAATGTCACGAACCTTATTGATGGTAAGGGGAATGTAAAGACCATGTCCTATACGATACGTGGTCAATTAGCCAAAGTAACCTATCCTGACGGTTCAAGCGAAAGCAATTTTTACACCATGGATGGGCAATTGCAATCGTTCTGTTCAAAAAATGGCACGATAACTTCTTTCACATATGATGCTTTAGGCCGCACCGTAAAAACAGAAATGACATCTCCTTCCGGAGAAATATTATCGACCACAAGCGCATCCTACAATGCTTTTCATGTCATTTCAGAAACCGATGCCATGGGACAGCAGACTTATTACTCTTATTATCCCGATGGCAAGTTAAAGAGCAAGCGGAGTGGGGATTCATTTTCTTCTTGTACTTATGATGCCATAGGTCGCCTGAAAGCATCGTGCGTACATTATACTCCCAATCCTGAAGATGTTATTATTAAAACTCAAGGATATGACCTTCTCAATCGCGTTATTGAAGAACGTACAGAAGGTATTGATGGGGAGATCTTCGGCAAAGTTAATTATACCTATGACTTTTTAGGAAGGTTGACTGAAACACGATCAGGCAATGGCAGTATTTCTTCTGCAGTCTATGATTCGCATGGTACTCCAATTATTTCAACTGATGGAGAAGGCAATCAAACACGCTTAAAATGCTCTTTCGATTACGTTAATTTATTTGGTCAACAGGTTGATTGTAAAGAGGTTATCGATGCTCTTGGCAATGCAACCATAACAATCTGCGATGCGTTGGGCAGGGTTGTTTCTATCACACGCAAGAATAGCTTGGGAGAAGTTCTGCAAAAGCAAGAAATGGCCTATGATCTCAATGGTAACAATTGCCGATTTACGGATACGATCATTTCAAACGCTTCCGAGCGGGAGGTAGTGACTAAATTATCCTATGATATGCTCAATCGCCTCATTGCCTGTTGTGAAGCAGCCGATACCCCCGAGCAAAAGCTCAATCTAATCAACTACAATATCTTTGGCCAAAAAACATCTACCATCAAAGCAGATGGGACTTCTTTGAATTATACCTATGATGCATTAGGAAGGTTGTCTACATTATATTCATCAGATAATACCATTCACTACGCATACACCTATGACCACAATAACCATCCTTTACACGTCGATGATCTTATTCATAAGACTGCGACCATAAAAGAATACGATCATAGTGGTCGAATAACTAAAGAGATTTTAGGGCATGGATTTTCATTGAAATATGACTATGACGCTATGGGACGTCCCATACATGTGTCGCTGCCAGATGGGAGCGGTTTTGCCTTCAAATATCGTGCCCACTTGGAGAAAGTGCAACGCGTTTCAGCTAATGATGTAATTGCTTATGAGCATGTTTATAATAGTTATGACCTATCAGGACATCTTATCACAGCAACTTTAATCGGCCGGGCAGGTAATTTAAATTACAACTATGACAAAAATGGACGCTTAAAAAATGCTTATTCAAGTTTTTGGGAGGAAATTCTGGCTTATGATGCCGTAGGCAATCTTATTGAGCAGCAGCTAAAGGATGCTCAAGGATATGCTTTTACAAGATATAGCTACAATGATCTTTATCAGTTGCGAACCGAAGCAGGAATAACTACACATGATTATCAATATGATTCACTTTATAATCGTATCCAGAAAGACAACAAAAATCACATACATAATGATCTGAATCAACTTCTCAATGATGGCGATGCGACTTATACATATGATCTCAATGGCAATCTGCTGAAAAAAGTTTCGGGCAATGAAGTCATAAATTTTTCCTATGATGCACTTGATCGTTTAGTTAGCTTTGCTGATAGCAATCAGTATGTCCGTTATACCTATGACGAAGCTAATCGTCGATTGAGTAAAGAGATTTGCCATAAAGAGGCTGCGGAGCAGTCGACGTCAAAAACAACTACCAAGTATATTTATCAAGGACAAAACGAGATCGGCTCATTAAATGCTAAAGATGAGATTGTCGAATTAAGATTGCTGGGGGCGGGTAAAGGAGCTGAGATAGGGGCTGCTGTAGCTCTAGAAATTGATAAGAAAGTTTTTGCTCCTATTCATGATCACGCCGGTCATGTTGTCTGCATAATCGAAGCGAGTACAGGAGAAAATATTGAAACTTATCGTTATTCAGCTTTTGGCGAAGAACTTTTTAAAGATTCGATTACTCCATGGCGCTTCTCAAGCAAACGAGTGGACGCTGAAAGCGGTTTCGTCTATTTTGGACGCCGTTATTATGATGCATCATGTGGTCGGTGGATATCTCAAGACCCTATAGGCCGCAATGGTGGACCTAACCTTTACGCTTACGTCCTTAACAATCCTCTCATTAATTGTGACCTCTATGGTCTGCATAATGTACCTGTTAAATGGAAAACAGAAGGTGGTTGTGCTAATAATATAAGTATAACAAATTTGGCAACAAACATTCTTAAACTACCGGGAAAAGTGATTGAGCAGGCTGCATTTCATTTGATTCCCATGCCTTTACTTAAAGATGGTATAGGCTGCATAGGTAGAGCATTAAGTGGTGGTAATCCATTGAATTTTACTCCAAGCTGGAATATGCCTCAATCACAGCTGTACCATCATAAGGGAAACGGAAATGCTAAACCCAATCACAGACAGGTTGTTATGAATGGCATTTGTACTTTTTTTGATGAATTCATGACGAGCTGTGCTAAACATTCATCTGAGTGTGGTGGAGTAGATGTGTATGGCATTTATAATGCGACTAACGGTCTCGTTGGTGATCTTTTAGAAGTAGGTGGACAAAAGCTTGGTATTCATACTGAGGCTCAATTTTGTGCTGAAAGAGATATGCGCGAGCTTCTAAACAGCATGGGAGAATATAGAAATTCTGCAATACTTTTTGTTAAAGCTCACAGTCAAGGATGTGAAACCGCCTATAATTTAAGTAAAGATGTTAGGAGGGTAATGAATGTATCAGGCTATGGCCCCGCAAGAGTACTTTCAAGTTCTGATTTCAAAAATGCTCGTAATTACTTAAGTCCTTGTGATTTTGTAACCTACATTGCAGATCCTATTGGCTTGATAAATGGAATAAAAAAAGGAAATACGTCATTTGTAAAAACGCATGGGTGTCCTTTGGGTTGTCATTTTATACTAGGCCCTACTTACGATGAAGTTTCAAAATCTATCAATGCTGATTATTTAGAAAAAATAGGAAGGTGAAATGAGTAGTTATTTAATTTTTTTTATTGTTTTTTTATTTTCTTCTGTATCGTGCTCTTATATTCCGATTGAAATAAGAGAAAAAATTTTATTAATAGATGCGTTAGAAAAAAACATAAATAGTTTAAAATATATTAAAATATTCAAAATAAACACTTGTGGTAAAGACGATAGTGGTAGTTTTAAATTGTTTTTTTATTCCTATCAGCAAGTTAATGTTGAAGAAGCAAGGTTGGTTATAATAGAATGTGTAGAAAAACTTTATGACTATATGGATAGTCAACAGGAATTAATTACTGTTTTGACTAAGCCTGAAATTAGCGATATTGAGTTTACAATTATGTTCATTAAAAAAAATGGAACATTTGTTGAAGATAGTTATCTTTCAAAGATTTTTCTTTGTAACGGAAGCATATATTATGACACATATAACTTAACTATTGGTCTACTTACTACTATTCATAGCGAATCTTATAATGAGGCCTTAGACATTGTACAACAACAAAAAAAAATTAACGCCATTCCCGCTGCAAGAGGACTATGAGTG
>JACDGH010000211.1 GCA_013815395.1 Parachlamydiaceae bacterium | reverse complement strand
GCTTGACGCAATGTTATATGGCCCTTGTCTGTTGGAACGTGAGAGGTTAATGTTGCCAGAAAGGATTAATCGCATGTTAAGCGCAATTCGGGCGATAGAAACAGCCAGACAACAAATGGGTCATCATAATTTTGTAAAAGTTATTCAAGACACTTTTGGGAAATTTTATGATCTGCCAATGCTTCAAAGTAAGGTCGCTGTGCAGAGAAGCAAAGACAGACTTTAAAAATTCCTATTTTAACTTATAGATTTCTTTGTATTTATCATTTAAGTAAGTGATATATGCAGTAGCAGAAAATGGTTTACCGGTAATTTTTTTCAATAATTCAAAGCTGGAATATTGTCTTCCATGCTGATGGACACCTTCGTTGAGCCATTCTTTGATGAAGCTAAGTTCACCCTTTGCTACGCGATTTTCCCAATCGGAATGGTTAGCGCCAAAAGTTTCGAAAAATTGTGCGGCATAGAGATTCCCTAAGGTATATGTAGGAAAATAGCCAAAGCCTCCCATAGACCAATGCACATCTTGAAGGCATCCTTCTGCATAGGTATTTGGAGTAATGCTCAGCAATTCCTGCATTTTTGCGTTCCAGGCTTCAGGTATGTCGCGTACGGACAGTGATCCATCAATGAGGTCGCGTTCCATTTCGAAACGCAGGATAACGTGCAACGGATACGTAACTTCGTCAGCTTCAACTCGAATGAAGGACGGTTCGACTTTATTGACAGCCCGAAAAAAGGGGTCTAGGGCAATATGATCGAGTTTTCCAGGAAACTCTTTTTTAAGCAAAGGAAGATAGTGTTGCCAGAAAGGTTTGCTTTGTCCAATGTATGTTTCCCACCAGCGCGATTGGCTTTCGTGCATGCCCAGAGAAATGGCATCACCAAGCGGCGAGCCATATTCAGCCTGGGGTAATCCCATTTCATAAAGCGCATGGCCGCCTTCATGTAAGATAGCTGAAATATTGCTCATCAATGATGTTTTGTGGATACGGGTGGTGACTCGGCTATCAGTTGGGTGTGAGGCTGAAGAGAAGGGGTGGGTGGAAAGATCTAGTCTTCCATGATTCATATCAAACCCCATGTCAGCTAAAATTCGATGCCCAAAAGCTAACTGTTTATTATGGGAGAACTTTCCATGCAAAAAGTTATCCTCAATTTGTTTGGCGTTGACGATTTTATTTAAGAGAGCGCTGATGTTTTTTTTAAGCGAATTGAATAGTTGAGAAATATCTTTAGTGGTAGCTTCCGGCTCATAGATGTCAAGAAGGGCATCATAAGGATGATCTTTAAAGCCAATAAGATCCGCTTTTTTTCGAGATAGAGTAATGATCTTATTCAAAAAAGGTGCAAAGTCTTCAAAGGAATTGGCTTGCTTGGCATTTCGCCAGCTTAGAATAGCCTGAGAAGATGTTTTTGCGAATTCTTCCACAAATTTTTTTGGTAAAGCTACGTCTTTTATAAAATCGCTGCGCCATGCTTTTGTAGCTGCTATTTGTTTAGGATTGAGACCTTTAGCAATTATTTTTCCAGTGGGAATATCGATTATTTTTTCCAGAGCATTTGCGAATTTTTTTCCAGTTTTTTCGCTGTGAATAATGCCAGCAAGGGTCTCGAGCTGGATAGCGCGTATGTCTGCTCCACCTTGCGGCATATACGTCTCTTGATCCCAATCTAGCACGGATCCAATGCCCGCTAGAATGCTGATATGTCGAGAAATTTTATGTAAATTAGCATAATCTTTGTGATTTTCTTTCATAGGAATTCCTAATATTTAAAACGTCCTTCTTCATGAACAAATATGCGTTGAATGCGTGGGCCTAAGCAAGTAATTAGCTCGTGGATGATGGAATCACCACTTGTGGCAAGTTCTTCAGGTGATAGGTAATGGCCATATTCATCTTCGCCAAATATGAGTGCCGAATCACCAGGAGAAGCGTGAGGGATATCACTGACATCTACCATCATGAAGTCCATGCATATTTTGCCAACCATAGGGGCCTTTTGCCCACGAATAATGACAACGCTTTTGCCGCTGTAATTTCGATGTAGGCCATCAAAATAGCCAATTGGTAATACAGCGATATTTTGTTGCTCCCTCACGACGCTATAAGTGCGACCATAACTAATAGTTTCTCCTTTTTTGCAAATGTTAATGCCGACAATGCGTGAAGTTAGCGATAAAGCTAGTTTAAGCTCGGCAGCTTCCCTAGTTGCAGGCGACGGATGAAGGCCATAAACTGCTAACCCAATGCGAGCCATATTAAATTGAGGAAAGCCGAAACGCAGGGCCCCGCTCGAATTGACGGCATGGTGCCAGGGAGCTACTATGCCATGATTTTTAAGTTCGGTGATCACATCTTCAAACCTTTTTGCTTGAGCCAGAGTAAAGGTGTCTTGGATGGGGTCATCTGCTGAAGCTAAGTGTGTCATGAGACCTTCAAGTTGCAAAGAAGGGGAGTCCATAATAAGTTGGGCTAGTGCAAGAGCCTCTTCTGGTCTAGTTCCAAAGCGGCTCATGCCTGTGTCGATGTGTAAATGAACTTTGATTATTTTATTTTGACGCAGTGCTTCATTAGCGACAGCTTTAATTAAAGTTTTATCGCTTACACCTATTTCTAAATCCCATTTTACAACCTTAGCGGCCTCATATAAAGCCGCATTGATAACAAAAATGGCTTGCTGCACGCCAACTCTTTTAAGAGCGACTCCTTCTTCTACATAGGACACGCCTAAGATATCAATATCGCAGGTTTCTAAAAACTTGGCCATACGCACTTCATCTGTGCCATAAGCTAAGGCTTTTACCATCACCATAACTCTTGCCTTAAAGGCAAGCTTGCTGCGGATAACTGCTAAATTAGAGGCAATTGCAGCTAAATTGATAATGCATTGATTGGTGCATACACTATCATTGAATGTTTGTATGAGACTATCTAAAGATTGTTTCTGCTCGCCTTTTACTAGAATGATGTCATTGCTCCTCACATCAAGTTTAACTGCATCCAAAGCAGATTCATATGTATCACTAGTAGAAATTATTGTGCTTGGCGCAAGGAATTTAATTTCATTGATCAAGGGATCAAAAGCGTGTTTGCCATATAGGAATAATTTATCGACACGGGCGCGGTGAATGGCTTTAGCAATTCGTCGGTAGTCATTTTCAATATGCAGTTGATTTGGCGTACGCATGCCTCCAAAGATAAATAGTTTGCGGTTTGGAAGAGAGGATTGTTGCAGGTATTTAAGCGCGGTGTCGACAGATTGTGGATCTGAACAATAAGTGTCATTCACGAAAGTTGCCCCTGTCGGTGATTTCCAGATCTCCGTACGCATGGGTTCTAAAGTGTATTTGCTCAAAGTCTCACTGATAGCATCTGAAGAGATCCCCAATAGCCAAGCGGCTTTGACCGTTATGTTGATCAGGTCCAGAAAATAATAGAAGCCACAGTTTATTTCGCCACGATGGATGTAACCATCGGGAAAATTTACATGATAAGGCATTTGTGACCCCGGCCCTTGTGTAACAAAGCTTGCATGGGGCTTTTTAAGGCAATCCACGTTCCAAAAGTGACACTCTTCCGCCAAGGATTCAAGATGCGGTTGAATATGAGAATTTTCGGGCAGAATTGCCCATTTTTTTTTCTTAGGAAAATTTAGCAGCTTTATCGTTTCAAGGGCAGTATTTTCTAGAGTTTCTAGTGTGGCGATATGTTTTTTGCCGATATGGGTCACTATGCCGTAATCAGCCCCAATCATTTCGCTAAGATTATCCATTTCACCATTTTTGGAAATGCCCGCTTCAATCAAAGCTATCTCATGCGATTTGTTAATAGTTAATAGGCTAAGAGGTACACCAATTTGGCTATTAAAGCTTTCAGGTGAGGCCACAACTGATAGCGTTGTGGCTAGCATAGAATACAAAAGGTCTTTGACCATTGTTTTACCATAAGATCCAGCAATTCCAACAACCATACATTTTTGTTGCTTGCGATAGGTGCTGGCAATTTGTTGCAAAGCTTTTAAAGGATCATCAACGTATAGAAGTATAAGACTTTCAAGGTTTTCTAAAGGTTTCCATCCTTTTTTAACGATGGCATATTTTGCTCCAGATTTTGCCGCTTGCGCTATAAAGTGGTGTCCATTGCTTGATTTACCTTCCAGTGCAATAAAGAGGGTATGCTTTGAATCTATCCGCCGTGAATCGATAGTGATTTGATCAATAATTGCAGGGAGTGTTGTCGAGCCATTAGCTGCAACATATCCACTCCATTTGCGTAAATCAAAGGGATCCATAGATAGCCTTAAAGGTAAGGTATAGACAAATGAGAAAGAACATGAAAAAAAACATGCAAATCTGAGATTACTAAAAAAATAGCTAAAAGACAATAATTAATGCGTCTTTAACTCCATCTTAGTTTTTGTGAGTCTAAATATATGACTAATTTTTCAAGTATTTGTCTATGGATTATTTTGTGATAATAATTGATGATATCTATATAATTTAACTATAATTACTGATTTAGCTTATAATGTTATATATAAACATTAGTTTATTCTTAGAAAAAATTAGTTGATTCATTAGAGAAAATTATTTTTATACTCTCCAAAAGGAGAAAATATGATTCCGCATGAGCAAGCTCAACCCTGGACTCAAAATGCAAATTCAGTGGGATTTTCAAACATCCCCGAAAAAAAAACGGCATCAAAAGAACAAAAGCTTGGTACAGAGTTACTTTCCTCATTACAAGAGCATGTTACTGCAACTCAAAAACTTTCGGATAAACAGCTGTTTACATGGCTTTCAGTTATTGAGGGTGACTGCCAGCAAGTTCACGATTTTTGCCAAAAAATCTTAAATGGCAGCCTCTCTTTGGAAAATAATTCTCTGGCAGAGATGAGTAGTTCACTATCGCACATGGTGGCTCAACTAGAGAATGGTGTAAATGGTGTAAAACTAAATCCATCAAAAGCAGCTACGGAAGTTTTAAAT
>JACDGH010000210.1 GCA_013815395.1 Parachlamydiaceae bacterium | reverse complement strand
AAATTGGTTTGAATACTTTTTTAACTTATCAAAATATCGATAACGGGAACCACCCCTACATCACTAAAGATGCCGTAAAATTCATCCCTGTTTATTGTAGTATTGATACAGATGCAGGCGTTGAAGATTTAGAAGCGCATGGTATGATCCCTCCTCGTGAATATGTTTCATTAGATTTTGGTAATGGGGTTATTCATCATGAATTTGTAAAATATATGACTTACTTTATGAATACAACTACTTTGATGCGTCAGTTGACAGCAGAAGTGAATAGACTTGGTATTAATGTTGAACTTAATGAAATTAAGTCTTTCGATGATGTTTCAGAGGAGATTGTCTTTAATTGCTCTGGACTTGGTGGACGAGAATTAAATTCAGATGAAAACATGATTCCAGTTAGGGGGCATTTGGTCACATTAAACCAGGCAGCAGGTAGTGCTCATATGGATTATATGATCTACTCAAAGGTAAAACAAGATGGTTTGGATGAATATATTTACATGTTTCCTAAAAACGCCTCTGTGTCTGCAGAAAACATTCAAGGTCTGCCTTGCATGGGAGTACTGGGTGGCACATTTATTTCACATGCCGATAAATTATCCCCTTCAGAGCAAGCATTATTAGATCAAAAAGAATTTAAGCGCTTGTTAGATCGGAATTCTGAATTCTTTAATGGTCATTTATTCAATAATTAGGTAAGGTTTCATGAAGTCAATTTTTAAATATTTTTTGACACTATCTTTATTGATTTATTCTGGTCAATGCGCATACAGCAGCATTGTTAAAGTAATAACAGAGGAAGCTCCGCAGGCCATTGGGCCATATTCTCAAGCTGTCCAGGCTGGCGAATACCTTTTCGTTTCGGGACAATTAGCATTGGATCGGGGTTCAAATAAGTTAATTGGAAGCACTATAGTAGAACAAACTTCCCAGGTCTTAAACAATATTGAATCAATTTTAATGTAGAAGTGAAATGCAGTTGTCCGAAATCTTCGGACAACTGCCTTGAATGGCAAAACTGCTCTCCAGGTAATATTTCATAGTTAATTAGCCTTTTTAGCTTGGACAATAAGTACATATTCTCCCCATTTAATTGACTCTAAAGTTTCTGGATGTAATCCTATTTCTAAAAGATAATTATTTATAAGTTCATTAAGAAAATCTGTTTGCTTATGGATGGGGAGATGTTTTGCATGAGGCTGCCATTGCTTAATCCAAGCTGTTAATCTTTCTTTATTTTCATGCTTAGATTCGTGGAAAAGGTAATGGATTGCTTCAATTTGAAAATCTGCCTTCACCATTAATGTACGATAGGTTTCCATATCAAAAGCATATTGTGGATTGATGAAATCGGCAAAATCTAGAGCCCAATTTGGTAAAGTTTTCTGTAAAGCCAAGTAAAAGGGTAGTCCTTCTTTTGAAGGAGAAAGAATTAAATGAATATGTCCATTTGGTTTAAGATGCGTATGAATATTTTCTAAAGCCTTTTCTTGATCTTTAACCCAATGCATTACATGAATAGCAATGATATGATCGAAACGTTGTACCAAAGAAAAATTTTCGGCAGCGCCTTTCTGAAAGGTTAAGTTAAAAAGATCGTTTTCTTGGCGAGTTATTTCAGCTTTACTCAGCATTGAATCAGACGGGTCTATTCCTAAAACAAAACCATGTGTAACTTTTTTAGCTAATAAGGCTGTAATTTTTCCATCTCCACATCCAATATCAAGTATTCCCTCATCACCCTTTAGTGACAGGCTATTCAATAAGCGTGCAGCATGGGATAGTTGCACAGAAGAATTTTGCGCATAGTCCACACCGTTCCAATCATCAGCAATTAACGGGTTAGAAAAAATCAGAAAAAATAAAAAAATACAAATTATGCGATACATGTCTATCTCTTAAATTATTGATTAATTTTTAAAGGTGTAATTGCTAAAAGCCAGATATCATTTTCAATATAATCTGAACTTCTTTTTGAAATTGGTTGAACTAAAATATACTTACTATTTACATTGTAGGATTTTGTGTAAATTTGGCTTAATAGATCCAAAATTTCATGATTTAATTGATCGATATAAATTCTAAGTTCATCTTTAAGGCTAAATGTTTTATCAAATTTTAACACTTCACCCTCTCTCCAGAAAATAAAATCATTTGTCTGAATTTCTTTTGATGCTTCGATTTGCGCTTGAAAAAATCTACTTACAAACCTTTCATCTAAGCCATAATGAATTGCTTTATCTGTTAAATCAGCCAACATTTGTTGTTCTCTTATTTTATCTTCCACAGGCAATTTGTGATTCCATTTAGTTCGAGCTACTTCATGCATAATTACAAGACGCTTTTGGATCAGGAGAAGTAACTCGTCAATCTTTCTCTCATCTTCAAAATTTTCAAGCGTTTCATGTGTTGGAAGATAAGTTGCATGGGTCTCAGTGACTATTCCTTGTGCGCACAATACGAAGGCTAGAATGTAAGTGAGTTTTTGACGGCCAAGTTTTAATATGATATTCATTTTGGTTCCTATTTAATAATTGATGCTTCTTTCGATTCTATGCTCGGGTTGTTGAATCAAAAAAAATTTATAATTTTTTTCCGTTTTCCATCCGTTTTCTTAAAGATTCGACAAATCTTAAAATTGTTGAATCGTAATCCCTATTACTAGCATGTCCCCAAAGCTGAGAAGTTGCCGGATCCGTTCCCCATAAAACTCGACGTGGAGTTTTAAAATTATTGAGATACCATTCGTCCCTTGACCAATAGTGGTTAATGCGAATCTTATCGATCTCAATAAAAGGGGGCATTTCACCACTTGGAGTGCAATGACGGTAGCCATCTTTGTAGATGACATAATGTGGACTGCAGACATGAGAAACTTTTTTTGGCATAAAAACACATTTGAAGTGATCACTTCCTGAAGCCGCGGAAAGAGTTAGGGTTTCAATAAGTAGTTTGTTATCTGGAATTTTTTCAACCCATGAAGTGCCAAAACAAACCCAGCTCACTAAAATCCCGCCAATTGCCTTCTGTTTTTCGTATTTTTTTAAGAATTTTTTTAGATTATTCTCCACTGTAGGAAACAAAAATTCATCACTATCGATGATAGCCAACCACTTCGTTTTTGTCTTAGCGCGGTTGAACCCATCGTTATAGGCAGCAACTTGAATCTGATCCCATTCAGCAATATTGGTGGCGACTTGAGGCCATTCGATTAACTCCACTACACCATTCTGGAGATATGGTCGAAGTACCTCATGGCAATTATCTTTGCTATTATTGTCATAAAGATAAAAATGATCGACCCCTAGCAGCCTATGAAATTCAATCCATTCTTTCAGATAGGGAGCCTCATCCTTGAAAATCATACAGATAGATAGATCGTATTTATAATGGGAAGCCATTAAAGACAAGGTAACTAGAACTAAAAATAAACAAAAAAAATTTCTCATCTATAAACCTTTTGGTTAATAACCAATTAGTATTTGTTTCATAGCAAAGTCTAATTCTCACATTAAAAGAGAAACTTGCCAGTCGAGACCAATTCTATCTTGACAGCGGACTAGAAGCAAAACGCTATTGCCTCAACTAATAATTGATTAATTTTTTTTATATCGCCGTTAATGTATCACTTATATTTTGGCACAGCAAGAATATAACTTGATATTTCGCTTTTCCTTGAAAAATTTGGTAATAAAAGTCTATTGCAAGCACCTTTTTTACATACCTCAAGCGAGCACAAATTTCGCATTGGGTCTGCTTGAGGTATAACTTCCATCTTGATCTTCTTATGGGTAAATCTGTATTGTAACTAACAGCATTGAAATTAAGAGGTTATAGTGACAACTACATCTTACGCAGAAGAAGAGCTACAGCGACCTACTGAGCAGCAAGTAAATCAGTTGAAGCGACAGCTCGCAGAAGCTCAGATTGAGAATGGACGCAATAGACAACGATTAGAAAAATTAAGCTTGATCGTTTTGGAACGCGAAAAAAAGATTGCCCAGTTGCAGCACTATGAGCTTAATTTTCGCAAATTCAACAACCAAAAAAACTCTGTTGGTACCTCTGAAAATGCAACTTTAGAACAATTGCGTAAACTTCAGAGCGATAAGGAACGTCTAACTAAAGAATTGGAAGATAGCCATCAACATGCCATTCAATTAGATCGCGTAATACATTTTTTGCGTGAAAGACAAGAAGAGTCACAATTGGAAATTAATCAATTTCATGACGAATTTCATAAAGCCCAAACTGTAGTTGCGGAATGTAATGAAAAATTACACCACGTAGGTCATGGACAAAAAGAGCTTGAAGACGTAGTTTTACAAGAACGTGAAGCTAAAGAAGAAGCCTTGGAAGAAATCAAAGCTTTGTATTCCCAATTCGAAGCCCTTAAAAAAATGTTGGGGGAGGTTCAACAACAATTAGAGATCTCTCAGGCTGAGCGGTCCACTACAGAGGCTGAACAAGAAAAGCTCAAGCACGAAGAAATTAGTAAAGCTTATGCAAGTCAGGCAGAAACTGAGGTGCATTTAAAAATGGCCCAACAGCACCTAGCAAAAAAAGTAAAAGAAGTATCGGATTTGCAAGATAAAGGGCATTCTCAGGATTTACTTATTAAGGAATTGCAAAGTAATCTTGAACAAACTCGCATGCTTATGTCAGAGCAACATCGTTCGTTTGAAACTCAATTGCAACAAGAAAAAAAACATCAAGAGCAGCTATGGGAATCTGCTAAAACTGCCGAGTCTCTAGTAAGTAAATGGGAAGAAAAATATTTTAATATTAATGAGAAATGGCAAAATAATGAAGTGCAACTTAAGGAAATGAAAAAAATTGAAGCTAAGCATTCTCAACTACAGGTTCTTCTTGCAAATATTGGTGGCTTTTTTGGAACACCAATGACTTATCCCACGCAAATCTCTGAAGAGAAGATCTCAATTCCTGAAGAAAATCCTAAGCTTATTAATCAATCTTCACATCCTCTTGAGATTAGTG
>JACDGH010000209.1 GCA_013815395.1 Parachlamydiaceae bacterium | reverse complement strand
ATCTATTTCAACCAACCCTTTACTGTAGGTGATTGGATACATCTTCCTGAGAAAAATATTGAAGGGATTGTTGAAGATATTGGTTGGTATATGACGCGCATCAGATCACTCGATAAGCGTCCGATTTTTATTCCCAATTCTATTTTTTCAAAAATTGTAGTGATCACACCATCGCGAATGAGCCACCGGCAAATTAAAGAAACACTCCCCCTGCGCCCTGAAGATATGCCCAAACTTAAGGCTGTTATTACCGACATCAAAAACATGATCCAGCATCATCCTGATGTCGATCGCAATCAAACGATCCTAGTGTATCTGGCTGCATTGAGTCCTTCTTCTATTGATGTTACCATCGACATATTTATTCCATATTGTGATAAAGCAAACTTCATGCGTATTAAAGAAGATGTCCTTTTTAAAATCTCGGCCATCTTATCCAAACATGAGGTAAAATTAGCTTCTATTGATTCACTTCCAAGTGCTCTAATTGCAAAAATGTTGCAAGATGAGATCAGATATGACGAGAGGAATTTCGATAAGGGTCAAGAAATTACAGATAGTAAAGTTACAGAGAAAGAGATTCAAGATTCAGGTAGCAAAGGCATGGTTTCAGACGGCAAAACCCCTGGGTCGGAATTCAATGTCAGCCCTAGCAAACCCTGAGCATTTCAATTGAAATGACGTACTAGGTGGAGCGACTAGCGAAACTTGGTGGGCACATGCCCACAAGGCACCTGACCCGATTATTTATTTCCTTATATTTCCTGTCAGCCCCGGTGCCCGTGATTTGCGTAAATTTAGGGTTCTTGGCAAGAATTGGAGACGGGATTTCTTGAGGTAGTTTTTGTACCTTTCACCCCTTAGCCTCTAAAACGCATAGAAGCGGGACGAAATGGGCCGTATAGAGTCATTACGAAAGGTTCATCGTCTTATCCAATCCATTAATACCACCCATCAAGTCTATTTTCTGTGTAAACCTTTTAATTTCACCTCGCCCCCAATTCTTCCCAAGAGCCAAATTTTTTAACTTAATCTAAAAAGGACTTTTTAAGCGTTTTCTAATTTCTAGGCTCGTTGACTTGTGGAAAGCGGGGCGGGACGCCGGCTACCTTGGCTATGCCGCCCAAACCAAGGTAGCCGGGGTGTCCAGGCCTCCACAAATCTAAAGAGAAAAAATCAAAAGTTGTTCATAGTGTTTTTTTACTTAATTATTTTTAATACTTAATTCTTCAGTCCAGACATCCACCAATATAATGATTAATGATTGAACTACAATTCAACTATTAATTATAATAGATTAGCAGCTTCATAAACTAATGATACAGATTAATTTTAGAGGTTTTTATGCCTGTAAATAAGGATCGAGAGAGTTCAATTGTAAAAGCATACGAACTTTACAATAGTCTTAGTGTTAAACCAGGAAAAGAAAAAGATAAATTAACCGATGTTTACTTGTCAAAAAGAGAAGATAAACTGATTTTCATTAGTAAAAGTAGTTTGCGTGGTCGAATTAGCTCGATATTTAGTAAAAACAGTTTAAATTATGAAAAAAACTTAGAAACAGCAAGCAAACTTTTTTTGCTTATAGATAAAGCGAGTGAAGCTGAATTAAACAAAGCTACAGAAGCTCTTAAAAAACAAAGCAAATCTAATGCGAATTTAACTCCCGATGAAGTGCTTAAAACTATTAATAAATTAAAAGATTTTCTTTTAGATCAAAAAGACCATGTCGAGGAAATGCGAAGTGGAAAAGGTATTGATACTAAAAAACTCTGGGCAATTACTATTTCCCCTATCAGCTCAAAAGCATTTACAAATAAAGCTCAAAAAACCAGCGGCAAAATCCAAAATTTTTTTAAAGAGAATACGGGATATCGTGAAGGGCAAATTAGAAACAAATTGCTAATCATAGATAATCTAAAATTATTTAACAAACCTTTTCCAGACGATCAAATACAAGAAATTGTCTCGTTTTTATCAACTTATCTAGACACCCCTGAAGTTTTGGAGCAATTAATAAATGGAAATTCAGACCCCTTTCACTTAGCAATGATGAAAGCACTTTCTTTTGCATCTGAAGCGCATGTGGAAACTATTATTGAAATTATCGAAAATATCAAGTCTAGCAAGATTGCTGGGGAAGCATTAACAGGGCAAAATCCTCTTGAATTGCGCAACTTTGGTATGGTTTTTGGAGATAGCTTCATCAAAGATTCTGGTCTCGAAGGTGAAAAAACGGGGACGGTATATGTTGATCTAGCAGCGGAGTACTATAAGCATAAAGGACTTGCTAACTCACCAGAAGAAAATGCCCTTCAAGACACTCTGAGTCATCGCATCAACTTAGACAGCAAGGACAAACCTGCGGACATCCGTAAAAAAATTAAAGATCAATTGTCAAGATCATTGCAGAATCCAAAAAAATGTGTATTAATTGGCGGATGGATGACTCATGGCCTTGTGTATGAAGTTGAACAACAGAAAAATGGAAAACTTACTTTTAGAATTTACAATGAAGGCGAGGGTATTCAATATCATGATAACATTTCCGATAAATATAAGACGAAATATGCAGGGTGCATAGGCATTAAGGACATTCCAGAAAAGCTATTCTTTAAGCGCTCTTTTATTGCAAGCCTGCAAGGGCTTGCTACACTTTCAGGTTCGATCTGCGACAAACAACCGATCGATCTTCTTGTGGGGCATTTATTGCCTATGCTAGGCGGAAATCAAGAAACTAGTGCAGACCGGGTACAACAATTTTTATCACCCCAAAAATCCGGGACTTGCACATACCGTTCAACGTTAGCCTTTTTGGCACACTCTATGTCAAAAGATGAATATAAAATATTTAAATTAGATTTTAAATTATATATGCTTTCACTCTATTATCCGGAACTTCAAAAGGCAGTACAAGAACCTGTAGATGCTAAAAATTATGAAGAAAGACAATTGGAATTATCCACAATACGTCGATCGATAGAAAAATTCAGCGAGGGTATCAAGAAACTAAAAGAAAGCATACCTCCTGAAAAAATTAAAGAGGCAAGGGATAAAATTTTAATCTATGAAAGTAAACTTAAAAAATTAGAGCAGGGAATTCTCAAATATGAGAAGCAACTTTATTCCAAGGCACTTGCAGAAGATATAAATTTGACCAAACCAGCATCTTTTTACAGTCAGCGTGGAGTAGTAGTGCATGTAAATGAAGGTCAATCAGAGGCACTTATCAGCCAGCTTAAAGCAAATCGATTATCGAGGCAAGCTTGTGAACCTGCAATTGCCTTAATAAATACTATTCCCACAGATAGAAATTCTCCGGAATTTTCTACGCAAATTGAAAAATGCATTTTCGCATTTTCTAACTTGGTAAACAATAAAAGCATCAATGAAAATGAAAAGATTGTGATCGCATCTCAATTTTTTCAAAAGATTAGAAATATCAATGCTTGGGACAAAATTCTATTTAGCAGCCCACGTACAATACAAAAAGAGTTAAAAAATTTAACTGATAAATTTGGCGCTTTGATTGATAATACTCTTTCGGACCACAAAGCAGAGCGTGTATGTATCTATTTTTCATTTTGCTATGCTTTGGAAAAGGCTTCAAAGCAGTTATCTAAAGAATTTATAATCATTGATTTACCTGAAAAATCCGCGGTAAACACTTCTGAAAATCAATCTCTTCTTAAAAGTTTGAGAACATCAGACCCTTTCTGGGTAAAATATATTGAAGAAATGACTCATTTAAATGAGCCCGGATTATCTTTAAGCCTTTTTTCTGAAGGGACTTTGCTAACAGGGAAAACAGTCCTTTCTAACGATATTGCTACACAAATAGGCAGATGGAGAGAATCAGAGAATTGTGCTCCCATGCGTGAGGTGATGAAAATTAGCATTGCTTCGGACCGCAAACTTCAAACAGAAATATGTGAAAATATAAAAAAAAAATATGGAACTTTAAAAGAGAATTTTGATAATACATGTACTTTTCTTAAAATTGAGATTGATATTAAGAATGGGGAATTAAAAAAACTAGACACCAAAAATCCTAAAAATCAACCCCCATTAGGATTAAATTATGCCAGTTATTACTCTTTAGAGGAATCCAATTCTGTCTTGTATACAAATTTCATCGCTTCAAGTGCTAGTATACTTAAAGGAGCAAATCTTGCCCACCCTGAACCTAAATTTACAAAGGAGGGCGATTTTATTTATGTAAAATATGAAATCCAGGGAAGTGGAAGTTTGATCTTCCGGGTAGATTCATCCGGAAACCTAAATCCTGGTCGCGAGGCATACTTATCATATGTTCAAGCTTTTAGCAAGAATAGAGAAATTAAATGGAAAGAGCAAGCCCTAGAGGAGACAAATAAAAAAAGGGAAAACCTGGGGATTGATGAGGCAAGAGAAATAAAAGCTGTGTGGGACAATCTTGAATATTGGCCAAAAGGCTTTGAAAATCTACCACATGAGTCGGGTAAAACAGAGGCCTTCAAAGCAAGTTTTTTATTTCTCGATCAACCTAATTTTATCAAATCAAAATTTAATAAGGTTAATATTGACGAGGCTTTAAAAAAATTTCCTGGTAATTCCAAAGCTAAAGAAAATCTTTATAAAATAAAGACAAGTGGTGATTTCCTCCCCGAAGAATTTCGAGCATTTATTGATTGTTCTTTGTTATGCCAAGAGATTACACATAAAAAACATGAAATGCCTATAATTCCCCAATGGTCTGGTTTTAATACCCATGCATTTGATAGATTATCTTTTATAAATACATTGTTAGATAGAAATAGCCAAGATGTATTAGTACTAAATAACGAAAAAAATTCATTCGATAATAATAAATTCGATTTTTTTAATGAAGACTTTTATTACAAAGACATTAAAAATCCCGATACCCAAATGCTATATAAAACCCTCTGCAGGAATAAAGGCATTTCCGAAACTGATCAGCCGCAGATATTACAAAGTTTAGATAAAGACATGCAAAGAGTAATTG
>JACDGH010000208.1 GCA_013815395.1 Parachlamydiaceae bacterium | reverse complement strand
ATAGGGAACTTCGTCCGCGTGTTTTGTAGCAATAATCTTGGCAATTTCAAAACGCTGTTCATGGTTAAGGTCGTAATCAATAATATCCAGGATCCATCTCCTACTATTTTCTGCTGCAATTCTAGCAATTTCGAAGCGCTGTTCCTGGTTAAGATGGTAATTTGCTAAATGTTTTGAAACTCCCCTCCAATTTTGAGCTGCTTCGACTTTTGCAAACTCAAAAAGAGCAGAGACTTTTGTAAAATCAGTTATATTTGCAGATTTGCTTGAAAAATAATGGAAGTTGTTTTTAGCACGCTGAAAAGTATTAAATCTATCCGTGATGATTTTTTTTGCTATTTCTGCAGAAGCTGACATTGCAGACTTTTTAGACAAACGCGCCCAAACGCGACCATAACAACAATTTTTTTTGACGAATTCCCCTCCAGCATTCATTTTGTACAAATGAAGATCTCCCGCCTTCAGATGTGATCGAAAATCCTCACCTAGATCATTATATATTTTTTTATATATGGCTGAATTTGGATCCATTATTGTTATGACCTCCAATTATATACCGCATAGTCGAATCAGTACAATTTCTTCCAGTTATAACCTTAATTATACTCATTCAGTTATAATCTTAATTATATTCGTTTAGTTATATTATAATATATAATATTTTAATAGTAATATCAACACTGTAGATTCATTTAACTCTAATTTTTTTATTGAGATCTTGATTAAAAAATAATATTTTAATATGGGAGTGGGATGTTATGGTTATTAATGGAGCTTTTTCTTATCTAAATATACTTTTGATGGTCAGCCATACGAAACAAAAAGCGCTAGAAGCAAGTAAATGAAGGTAAATCTGAGGTTATGGTCATATAAAAAATTAGCCTGGACCAACAAATTCTTCCCAATCCTCAGATTTATTTTTCTTTTGTTTTATCTAACGCTTTTAAAATCACTTTTCCTTTGCTCGGCTGACATCGACCATACATACTGGTATAGAAATATCTCCTTTATCAAAAAGATGCCTTGAAATTGAATTTTGAGTCATTTAAGTGGCAAATTTATAATGTGTGGCTTAAAATGTGCTCAAAAAATTATCATTATTTAAAATTAGTAAAACTTTAAAAAAAAAAAAATAATTCATAGGGTATAAAATGACAAGTAAACTCAGTGCTGTAAATCCATTTAGTTCCCAATTATATAGAGAGCCTGATTACAAAATTATCCTCAACCCAGGATATATGGGGGTATCAACTAAGACTAAAAAAGGAACTAAACTACGGAGATTTGAATATATTGATCAATTGATTGTAAAAAATCCTTCAGGACATATTTATAATATAAGTTTTCCCAATACTACAATAATAGAAACAACAGCAAAGATAGACAAACTTAGAGGGGATACCTTAATTATTGTAAATTCTCACAATATAGGAAATATTAAAGCCAAAAAGGTGATTTTAATATCTAGCACACTTGAAAGTATTGAAGCAGACGATATTATAATGTTTGAATCAAATATCAAAGGGGGAAAAACAATTAATAAGAAAATATCTTTTAATACTATTTCATCTGCTGGTATAGAATCAGCTTTGTCGTTTGTAGCGTTGGAAAAGTCAACTGTGGATCTTTCATTAAATGAAAAGGGATTTTGGGATATTATGGTTACTAATGGAGCTATTTCTACTCCAAAATATACTCTTGATGGTCAGCCATATGAAATAAAAATGGCGCTAGACAAAGCACATGAAGGTAAATCCGAGGTTATGGATGAATCTATTGGCCCCATTAGCCCTGAAGAACCCATTGGGCCAAGCAAAGTTTTATATGAAAATAAAGTTGAAACCTAATAGAACGACACCTTACGCTAAGAAGTTTAAAATGATCTCCTGAATTAAAGAGCGCAGCATGAGCCGGCGCACTCCAAAGGCTTCGCCGAAGGCATATGACCTAGTTCAGTTATTTCTTATCAGCCTCGAAAGTGAGTAGAAAGGGCCGTCTTCCCTAGATAGATTAATGGTTGCCACAACCCCTCGACTGCCTTGAGTAATAGTTGATAAAAAGGCTGATTTTCTAGATACATTTCGATACATTCTAATCTATCGGAATCTTTGCTGATTTCTTCAAAGGTGGGGTTTCCTTCAGCATCGATCCGATTTTCAGTGATTGGTTCAAAGCATGTGCTGTGAATAGCATGATCATGCCAATGATATAGTTTTTCACGAACTTTGACCTCATTCCATTCAGCAATACCTGAGAATTTATCACCTAGATCAGGCCATTGAAGGCATTTGTCGTGAAACGGGATCGACAAGGATGTAAAGAGTTGTTGAGCTGTTTCTTTAGGACGATTGCATAAATCTTCTGCTGAAATTATGATAATGGGGTTCTTGGCCTTATTTTTGATTGCTTGATAGATATTGTACGAGGACTGACAACCAATGTAATAAGAGAAGTTTGGAACAATCTCTAGATATTTTTTATAATAAGAGATGATCGAATTGTGGGGATTTCTGATCAGAAAGACAAATTGGATATCAGGATTGGAGACAAATTCACTGTCATGTAAAAGGAAGTCTTCAACAAAAAAGCAAATCTCTTTAACAAAGACATTTGAATCGGTAGCCAAATTAAGGATGTGCTGCTTCATGATATCAAAATTTTCATGAGAAGATTCGTGAAACCATCCTTCAGTCAAATCGCGATCGACTTTATTATTTAGAATAAAAGGATAAATAGCAGGTTCATTCATGACAAGAAATTCTTCGCTAGCTTCCATCATTCGCATGCATACCGTTGAACATGATCTTGGCATAGAGATAAGATAAACGATTTTTCCTTGTTTAGCCTCGATAGGTTGAATAAAGAATAGCAGAAAAAAAATTAAGGCATAGCTTGGAATGAATGATACCATACAATTAATCATAGTTTTACCTATAGCAATTCGTTTGAAACAGGCAAGAATAGCAAGTTAGAGAATATACGTCGAGAAGATAGAATAAAAAAACTACCCTATGAAATCCGCCCCCAATTTCCAATAACCCTTTTTGATACTTTATTATACGGCCACTGCTTATTTGTGCTACGTCTTCAAATCCGTTCAACGATGCGAGTTAACAGGCAGGTTAATGCATCTTATTTGTTTTTATTGGGAATATTTGTAATGTTTATATTATTTTTAAATTTTATAGGCTTGAACTAAAAAATCTGTTTTTTATAATATGATTCTAAAATTAGTGATAAAATATATTAAAATAACAAATATAAGGATTTATGAATTCTATTACTCGACATGTTCCAAGCCAAGGTTATAATCAAGGTTCTGCCCTAATCCAAGCCTTTGAAAAATTGGTTGAATTTGACCAACCTAAACTATTAAAATCGAATTAGTACAACCTTATCTTAATGTATTATTATGGAGAAAATTTTATGACATTACCCGTTAACTCAGAAAGTACAATGGCCCATTATGAAGTATGCGAAAATAAATTTCCCTCCACAAAAGACATATTTGTCTATGGAGAAAATGAGCGCTTTGAACCTCATGAGGTCATCTTTAAAAATAAGAATCGTGGTTCTCTTTTTTCCGATGTTTTGATTAATTTTAAAGAAAAGTCAATTACTGTAGCTGCAGAAGACACTAAGCTTCGAGAAAAATTTTATTCTTATTTCATTAATCAAGGTTTTAATAAAGATTCGGTAAGCTTATGTTATTATAAAGCTAGAACAAATTTAGAATTACATAGGCTTTCTAAGATTTTACTAGCAAATAATGAATTTCCCAAAGATTGGCAATTGTTTTTTTTAACTCTTCAAAAAGAAGGGACGTGGACAATAAATTCCAAAAAAGCACTCTCTTCGCTATAAATAAGGGATTAAGCAACTTACGTTACTTATATAATAAAAATTAATGTTACTTAACGAAAGTTGTTTAGTTTTATATAGAGAATGCAAGAGGCGTAAAAACAAAAAAAAGAATTCTTCAATTTTATGCCCAAGTACGTAAACCGATAAAACCCCAATATGCAAAATAGACTGTAAAGATCACCAAAGCTATGGCAACCATTGTCGAATAGATGCGAATAATGCCGCGAATTTGACGTTTTTGTGTTCGCCCTAAAGTAATAACATTAATAACTGATGCCAAAGCAAAAACGATAGTTGCTAGAAATAATGAAAACGACCAAACAGTCATATTACCCAAACGCAAAATGAAAGCATCAGTTGACGCCAAACAGATTAAAATAATCACTAACAAGCTCAATACTGCTTTTAGTGCCCATAATCGCACACTATTTTCTGCGGGATAAGAGTGCCTTTTACTCAAACTTCGCAAAATCCAAAATGGCGCATAAATAAGCACCGACGTGAAAGTCAGTGAAACAAATCCCACAATGGTAATCTCTAAGATAGCAAGCCATGTAGGAATGCGTTTCAGTGTAACATGTAGAGATGCGGCGTTTCTCTGGCCCAAACTAAGCTGGATGAATTGTCCTTCAATATTTGGTGTGATCAATTTAAGTGTTGCCTCTGGATCTTTAGATTCGTTCATGGGAACATAGAGAAACTCAGTATCAGTGATGGGAAGAAAAGTTGCATTTTTTTCGCTCAAAGAATTAATTAAAAGTTTGCCGTCTTCAAAATGAATATAACAAATGCCTAACAATCGTTCAAGAAAGAAAAATAGTTCCATGCGAGGTGAATTGGGTTCATACTAGCCTCTATATATATTAACCTTCTCAGAGAGGAATGACGGGGGGGGGAATAGGGGTTTTTGAGAGATGACCTGTAATATATGCACGAATGATCGTATCAACTTCCTTAAGTGCCTCGCGATTTTCAGAGTTAAGGCTATAAAATATTCATTACCTTCGTTGGGCAGGTATGGGTAAACACATCAAAATTGTCCTAGACCGGGGAACCGGTTCATCTTTTTTGCTTGCGGCTTTTCTCTTTTTTTTATTATAAAGAATAGTGTGCGCATTTCGATAAAACATAAACGATATTGATC
>JACDGH010000207.1 GCA_013815395.1 Parachlamydiaceae bacterium | reverse complement strand
CTTTAAGTCCTTTTAATTTTAGAATAAAATTTTTTTCTGATAACCCTCATTAAAGTTATAAATTATTAGGTATGAGTTAGAAATTAAAAGTTAAGAGTTTATTTGTATTCTCATTAAGATTTTTTTTTCGAAATATTTCTGGTAAAGAACCGTTTCTGGATAGATATCTTACACACCTCAGGCAGAGTTTTTTATTGATTGAGAAGCCTTTTGGGTTTTCATCTTGACAATTTTCATTTATACACTTTAGTCCAAGAGCGCGCATTTTTTTAACACTGATAGTAAATTGATTTTCAACACTTTTGATGCCTTTTACTAAAGGCAAAGGTTTAGATTTTACTATAGTAACTCCATTCATTTTTTCTTGTGATATGGGATTCTCCTTTCCTAAAGAAGCGTGTATTTTCCTTTTAGATTGACTGTGATGAGTAGTGGCTTGTTGTGAAGCAAGTGAGGCGGCAGCTGACTTCTTAAGTGCTCCAATAAACTTTCTTTCTATTTCTTCCTCCTCTGTGATAGCAAAGGTATTGTTATATTGTTGAACATCAATACTGGATTGCAATCGGTAATCTGAAAAGAGCGCAACTGGAGCACTACTGTCTGGACGAAATGTATCGTCAGATTGCGGGGTAAGATCTAGTGTAATCATAGCTTGGGCACTATTAGCTTTACGAAATACATCATCATATTGAACATTAGAGTATACATTATTAATTGATATCATAATTCTATTCCTTTTTTAAAAAAAAATTCAATTTACTATATCAATTAGTTAAATTATTGTAAATATTAATATTCCTTGATAATTTATTAACAAGTCTTTTATGAAAAATTGGTAGGAAAATACAGCGATGCATTTCTAGAGAAAACATTCGTATAAATAATCGAGATCATATAAAGTAAATTTTTGTAATTCCTCTTGTTATTTCCATGAGACGAGAAATTTTTGTAGGTTTTTTAAAGTCTGGATAAGTTCATGATGAGAAAAGTCAACTCTTATGTAATACGTCTTCACATCTACCTATGCATTTTTTTTCTTTTTACACTGGGCGGTTGTAAATCAATTAAGCCGCAACCTGAAGAACGCGCTTACCCAGTAACTATTGCAGCAGTTGAGCAACGTGATGTCTCTATATCAATAGAATCAATCGGCAATGTTTTCTCTTTGCAGATTGTGCAAATACGACCTCAGGTAGGAGGAGTGATCACCCATGCTTATGTAGAACAAGGACAATATGTTAAAAAAGATGACCCTCTCTATCAAATAGAGGCTCGCCCATTTAAAGACCGCTTAGATGTAGCTAAAGCAACACTTACAAAAGATACAGCTTCTTTAAAATTTGCTCAAATTCGCGTTGAACGCTATTCTGATTTAGTAAAGAAAGATTATTTTTCTAAACTTAACTTTGATCAATATACTACTGAAGTCGAAGCCGCAAAAGGTCAGAAAATGATTGATGAAGCTAATGTGGCTCTGGCAGAACTCGATTTGGAATGGACAACCATCATGTCTCCAATTGAAGGAAAAATCAGTCAGTTTAATGTTGATCCCGGTAATTTAGTTGTTGCTAATGATCCCAAAGCTTTAACAGATATTAGACAAATTACTCCGGCTGATATACGCTTTAACCTCACCCAAAAGGATTTTATTGCAGTTCAAAAAGCTAAAGACGAGGGCACTCTTAAATTTGAAGTTTTTTTGCCGCAGAAAGTAGAAGAGCCGCGGTCTGGACAAATATACTTTATTGACAATCATTTTGATTTGTCTACTGGAACCATTTTAATCAAAGGTTCTGTAGAAAATAATGATGAATTGTTTTGGCCAGGAGAGTTTGTTAGAGTGCGCTTAAATCTCGGGACGATTTCTAAAGCAAGTCTTGTCCCTGAAGAAGCTGTTCAGGTGGGACAGGATGGGCCCTTTGTTTATGTATATATTCCTGAAAAAGAAAGAGTGGAATATCGTTTAATCACTAAAGGCGAAAAGGTTGGACAGCAGGTAGTGATTGAAAAAGGAATTACGTCTGCTGAAAAAGTAGTGACCAAAGGTCAAGTAAATTTAAGACCAGGGTCAAAAGTAAAAATTATCACAAGTACCAATGACAAAGCAGAATAAGTTGAGGCTTAAATAATATTATATATTGACTTTTTTTAAATTCACTCCCTGCAGCTTTAATTACATCCACAAGGCAGTGAAAATAAATATACCTAAATGCATTCTAAAATACGATCTTCGAAGGTGTTTAATTTATGACCTTGAATTTCATTATGAAATGGATTATCTTAATCATCGATTTTGTTAAAAATTAATTTAACCAAATTAAAGATGAGGTTGTATGAGCGTGACACTAAAAAATCCAAACTTACATGTTTTTGGAATTTTTGATATAAATAATACAATGACCTTCACTGATTCAACTAAAGGAAAAAAGAGCAATCCTTTTATTAGTCAATTGGCGGAGAGATTTAAGGCAGTGTGGAAAGAAAATACAGAAGAAATGTCTTATAAGGACTTTGTGCAGAAAATAGAATTTAAAGACCAAGACAAATATAATCCACAAATAAAAGAAGCTCAAGAAGGTAAAATAAATAATTTTTTAAATTATTTGAAAGAAATAAAACATCCCTTATATGAAAAGACCTTAACTGTATATTCAGAGCTAGAAGAGAAATATGGCGATAAGGGTGAAAATGATACAGGGATTAAAATATTTCCTTCCTTTTATTATTTTGTGAGTCTTATACGAAAGGTGGCCACATGTTCCGTGGTTCTAATGACCTTTGGGAACGATGGTAAAAAGGTAGGTGATGCCTTGTCAAAAAATGGTTGGGAAAACATTTCTTATGCTAAAATGCAACCCGGTGGAGGGCTTAAGTTTGAAGGTGAAGAGGCAATCTTGCAAGGTGCAGAATTATTAAATCGATTAAAGAAAACTACCGCTATCGTGCAGGTTTCCTTTGAGCATTGGAAAGAAAATGCTTGTCAAGCATCATCAGGAAAAATTGTACCCTGTGTAGCTGATGGAGTTTTTGGGGAAAATGAAAAAGTTGTTAGTGTATTTTTCGATGATAACCTTGATAAAAAAATTATTAAAGCAAGCACAATTAAAAAAGAAGATCTTATCGAAGAAAAATCACCTGATTTGTTAAATGTAGCTAACCCCAAGGTAAAAAACATTGCTTTTCCTAAAGACATTAACAATAAGATGATTAATTGGAATGCGCCAGGAATTATTGGTATAAGTGTTGATACTATTAAAGCTGCTCTTGACCCGAATTATTTTATAGGTAAGGCCAGGAAACCGTTAAATAAACGGGGAATCACCATTTTGAATTAACCCGACTATGGTATCTGTTCAATAAACAGGCAGATACCATGGAGAAGCTTCAGTTCCAGTGACGTTTTAAAGACAATGAGTGTTCATGAATCTTTCAGAGCCTTTTATCCTACGTCCTGTAATGACCACCTTGCTAATGGTGTCAGTGCTCGTTATTGGAATAGTTGCTTTCTTTAAAATTCCAGTCAGTAATTTACCCGATGTTAATTATCCTGTAATCACGGTAACTGCTAATTTTCCCGGCGCTAATCCACAAATCATGGCAAATACGGTGGCGACGCCCCTGGAAAAGCAGTTTATGACAATTCCAGGCATCAAATATGTCACTTCGTCTAATACTCTAGGAGCAACCAGTATCATTTTGGAGTTTGAGATTGATAAGGACATTGATCTAGCAGCAGTAGATGTTAATTCAGCAATTGTAGCGGCGAGGCCTTTTTTGCCTCCCAATCTTCCACAAGATCCGACTTTTAAAAAGGTAAATCCTTCTTCAACGCCAATTATTTATATATCTGTAACATCGCCTACAATGTCTCTTGGAAAGCTTTATGATTATGGCAACACCTTTATAGGTCAACGCATTTCTATTTTAAAGGGCGTATCGCAGGTCTCTATATACGGTTCCCCATTTGCTGTCAGAGCACAGATTGATCCCGGTCTTGCATCTTCTTTAAACTTAAGCCAGAACGAAATAGCCAATGCTTTGCGACAAGGAAATCAATACTCACCACTGGGTCAATTTGATGGGACGCATTCAGCAGCTTTGATCTACGACAATGGGGGATTATTTAATGCGCAAGAATATGATTCATTGATAGTCACTTATCGGAATGGATCTCCAGTGCGTTTAAAAGATTTGGGAGAGGTGGTTAATAGTCTTCAAAATGATCGTGCTTCCAGGAAATTTGTAAATAAGGAAATCGATCAAGCTAGTGTGACTATTGCCGTTCAAAGACAAGCAGGGGCTAATGCTGTTGAGGTTTCAGATGCAGTACGTCGTCTTTTAAACGAATTAAAAGTAGGCTTGCCGGCCTCCGTTGATTTACTAGTTGTGTTTGACAGGGCAGAGTCCATTAGAGATTCTGTAAAAGATGTTGAGCTAACTCTACTTATTGCTTTTCTTTTGGTTATTCTGATTATTTTCGTTTATTTAGGCAGTGTGCGGGATACTTTAATCCCGTCTGTAGTCATGCCTATGTCACTTGTAGCTACCGTAGCAGTAATTTATTCAATCGGATATACTTTGGATAGCTTGTCATTATTGGCTTTGACTTTGGCTATAGGCTTTATTATTGATGATGCGATTGTTGTATTAGAAAATATCGTCAGAAAGATGGAAGATGGTAAGGAGCCTTTAGAAGCCTCTTTAGAGGGATCCAAGCAAATTAGTTTTACTATTGTATCGATGACGTTGTCGCTGGTAGCTGTATTTATTCCCTTGCTTTTCATGGCCGGATTGATTGGAAAGTTATTTCGCGAGTTTGCCAACACTTTGACTATTGTCACTATCGCCTCAGGAATCATATCGCTGACCTTGACGCCGATGCTGTGCAGTAAATTCCTTTCTTCAAAAAATAAGGAAAAGGGAAAGTTTAGCTCTTTTTCCAGTCGTTTAAATGGCTGGATGCTCGGTTATTACAAAGTGGCATTGATTAAGAATTTAAAGCATCGTTGGTT
>JACDGH010000206.1 GCA_013815395.1 Parachlamydiaceae bacterium | reverse complement strand
GCGCATGTCTACCTATAGTCGCCAGGTATCAATAAATTAAAGGATGGCAAGAGTTATAAGCAGTTTAACGATATAACGATAGAAACGATACAAGGATAAGAACGATATAAATTTAAAAGCAAGAAATATGGGTCTGTAAATTAAAGGACAGAGACCTTCTTCACACTTTAAAAATTATTTTTATCGTTCTTATCGTTTTAATCGTGAATTGCCCCTCTATAATTTTGAGGCAGACGATGTGGTTTTTTGCCGCGGTTCTTTGATCTCTTTATGTCTTGGAAAAATATCTGTATAATTAAAGATCAGTTTCCCATCTTCCGCAGTGACTGCACAATGGCATCCCTCATCAGCATGCATTAACAAGTATTCCGCTAATGGATCTTCAAGACATTCCTCAATAGTGCGGCGCAAAGGCCTAGCCCCCATTTCAGGCTGGAAGCCTTTATCAACCAAAAATGCCTTCGCCTTATCATCAAGCTGGATAAACACTTCACGACGCTGTAAACGCGCTAAGAGTTTATTCAATTCTATATCAATCACTTTAAGCAAAGCCGGTTTGTCGAGTGGTTGAAAAATTACCACGTCGTTTAATCGATTTAGAAATTCAGGCTTAAAGTGCTTCTTAACGGCCGTATGAATTGTCTCTTTAATTTTTAGATAGTCCATAGCACCCTCAGAGGCGCCAAATCCCATCTCAGTGGTTTTTTTAATTAAATCAGCTCCTAAATTCGATGTCATAATGACGATCGTATTACGGAAGTCAATTTTTCGCCCAAAAGAGTCTGTTAAGCGACCTTCCTCAAGAATCTGAAGTAATAGATCCATCACGTCAGGATGAGCTTTTTCGATTTCATCGAAAAGAACCACAGAATAAGGACGTTGCCTCACTTGCTCAGTCAGTTGTCCACCCTCTTCATGTCCCACATATCCAGGAGGAGAACCAGTCATACGGCTAACTGCAAATTTCTCCATGTACTCGGACATATCGACTTGAATCAGCGCATCTTCACCGCCAAACAAATTGATTGCTAAAAGACGCGCTAGGAGAGTTTTTCCAACACCTGTTGGACCGAGGAATAAGAAGGCACCTATAGGACGATTAGGGTCTTTGATATCGGCACGGCTACGGCGGATAGCGCGAGAAATTGTTGTTAAAGCCTCATCTTGTCCAATGATATTGGTGCGCAATATCTCTTCCATTTTGAGAACTTTTTGAGTTTCCCCTTCGGTCAAACGACTTAAAGGGACACCTGTTTGTTTGGCAACCACAGCCGCAACATCTTCGTCTTCAACGATCACTTCATGTTCTTCTTTATTAGTTTCCCATTCAGAGCGAATTTGCTGCAATTGTTCGCGCAGATTCTTTTCTTTATCGCGCAATTTAGCGGCTTTTTCATATTCTTGCTTGCTGATCGCATTTTCTTTAGCTAAGCGCGTTTCTTCTATTTCAGCCTCATATTTACTGATATCCTGAGGTTGATTCATCATAGCAATGCGCATCTTGGCCCCGGCCTCATCAAGCAAGTCAATAGCCTTATCAGGAAGAAAGCGCCCTGGCACATAACGATCTGACAAGATAGCGGCAGCATTAAGGGCTTGAGGTGTGTAAATGCACTTATGATGCTCTTCATACTTAGTTTTTAGTCCATTTAATATCTCAATAGTCTCTGCCACACTTGGTGGCTGAATCATGATTTTTTGAAAACGGCGCTCTAAGGCTGCATCTTTTTCAATATGTTTGCGATATTCGTCGATCGTGGTTGCACCAATACACTGAAGTTCGCCACGCGATAAAGAAGGCTTAAGAATGTTAGAGGCATCAATAGCTCCTTCCGCAGCGCCAGCTCCCACAATAGTATGCAATTCGTCAATAAAGAGTAGCACATTGCCATTTTTCTTAATTTCATCCATGACCGCTTTAATGCGCTCTTCAAACTGGCCACGGTATTTGGTCCCAGCGATCATTAAAGCTAAATCCAGCGTGATTAATTTTTTCTTGCGTAGGTTGTCAGGCACTTCGCCTTTAACGATGGCTTGGGCTAAACCTTCTACAATGGCTGTTTTACCTACACCTGCTTCCCCCACAAGTACCGGATTATTTTTGCGGCGACGACATAAAATTAGAATAAGCCGTTCCACCTCTTCCTTGCGGCCAATCACGGGATCCATTTTGCCTTCACGACACATTTCAGTAAGATCATGCCCGTAAGCTTTTAAAGCGGGCATCTTATCAGTTCCAGGACTAGCAGGCTTTTCGAAAGATTTCGATGCTCCACTAAGCCCGTTACCGACAGGAGGAATATTGCCAGGAGAAGCTCCTTGCCCACCAATAGGAGGAAGCTGCAAATTAAATGTTTCTAGTTCTTTGAGAACTTCTTTGCGTACTTCTTTTAGGTTGACGTTCAAATTTTCGAGCACTTGCGCCGCCACACCATCGGTTTGACGCAATAATCCTAATAATAAGTGTTCAGTGCCAACATAATTATGGTTAAGATTCGCAGCTTCTTCGTTAGCATATTCGAAAACTTTTTTAACTTTCCCCGTAAGTGCTGGATCGCCAAAGACTTGAATTTCTGGACCATACCCTACAAGCTTTTCGACTTCAGTTCTTACTGTTTCAAAATCTATATTGAGGTTTCGAAGCACATTAACCGCCACTCCTTGGCCAAGCTTGAGCAAACCTAATAGAACATGTTCGGTACCTAGATAGTTATGGTTCATCCGTTGAGCTTCTTTCTTAGCTAACTTAATGACCTGCTTGGCACGATTAGTAAATTTGTCAAACATAGGAATGCTCTCTTGTTAAGAATTAGGCGGCTGCACGAGGTATAACTGGCAGCTTCAATTGCTTTTTTTCAGGACTATTTCCTAAATGTAGTCACAGCTCTATTATTTTGGAAGCATAAAGAGTGCCAAATAACAATTATAAGGTGTAGATTGCAATGTTAAATTAATCATCCAGTAACGGAGTAGCTAAATCTTTAGCAAGTTTTCCATCGACAGTACTATTAATCTTCATAATACTCTTCATTACCAAACCAAGATCTTTTTTGGTCTTCGCTCCCGAATCGATAATAGCTTGCTGCACGATTATTTTGGTTTCTTCAGTTGAAAGGGCTTTAGGCAAAAATTCTTGCACAATGATTATTTCGTTTTTTAATTTTTCCACCATTTCTGTGCGATTAACAGCAAGAGATTGATCTAAAGCTTCTTGAAGATTTCCCAAATAAGTTTTAAACAATTTTAGCACTTCTGGATCTGGAAGATTTCCACGAGCATCTACAGCCAATATTTTTGACTTTAGCATTCGCAAAGTATCGAGCCTAAGCTGCTCGCGGCTGCGCATCGCATCCTTAATACCCTCATTAAGTTTTTCAATTATTGTCATCATACACCTTTTTGTTGTTCACTTTACACTGTTCCTATTTTCCATGATTCTCTGTACACATGAAGCGCGCATTCAGAATTTTAGAAAATAGCGACGAGATTAGTGAAATTGGAAACCCTTTAATAAAATCCATAAAGCTAAGATTTATGCCAACAAATTAGCATGTGATCTATTTGCAAGTGAATAAAAAATCGATCTTCTAGAATTTTTTAAAGTATTTCGTGCTTGGAATGAAATATTAAATATATAGAATTAAATTAATAACATCATCCAAGGAAATCTATGCATCAAGGAGCTATGAAAAATTTAGTGGAAGAATATTTTCACCGGGGGGACATAATATTGGATGGTTCCAATCCCTGGGACATTCAAATTCTGGATGATAGGTTTTATCAGAAAGTGATCATGCAAGGGACTTTAGGTTTCGGCGAAGCTTACATGGATGGATGGTGGGATGTGCAAAGTCTAGATGAAATGATTTTTCGCTTTTTAAGATTCAATCCTGAACAAAACCTAAAACTTTCTCACCAGCAAATGTGGCATTGGCTACAAAGTTGTCTTTTAAATTTGCAATCCAAATCCAGGGCTTTAATTGTGGGTGAAAAACACTACGATATTGGCAATGAACTTTTTAAGCGCATGCTCGACAAACGCATGACTTATTCTTGTGGCTACTGGAAAGAAGCAAACAATTTAGACGCTGCCCAAGAGGCTAAGCTCGAACTTATCTGTAAAAAAATTGGATTGGCTCCAGGCATGAAAGTATTAGATATAGGATGTGGCTGGGGCAGTTTTGCAAAATATGCTGCTGAAAAGTACAATGTTGAGGTTGTGGGAATTACCATATCAAAAAAACAGCTAGAACTAGCCCAGGTTTTATGCAAAGGATTGCCAATCACATTGCGATTGCAAGATTATCGCGACATAAATGAGCCGTTCGATCGCATTGTTTCTGTGGGACAAATGGAGCATGTGGGCTATAAAAACTATCCTACCTATTTTGACGTCATCCTTAAATGCCTTAAAGATGATGGAATTTTTTTGCTTCACACTATCGGGAATAACTATTCGGTGCGCAATGTTGATCCCTGGCTGGAAAAATACATTTTTCCTAACGGGATGCTACCCTCCATCAAGCAGCTCGCATCCGCCTTTGAAAAGAAATTTGTAATGGAGGATTGGCATAATTTTGGCAATGATTATGACAAAACCTTAATGGCCTGGTATGTAAATTTTCATTCAAGTTGGAACGAAATCAAAACAGATTATGATGAGAAATTTTACAGGATGTGGAAATACTACCTTTTAACCTGTGCCGGTGCCTTTAGGGCCCGCAGTATCCAATTATGGCAAATTGTATTAACGAAAAAGGGAATTCTCGGAGGATATCATAGACCTCACACTTTCTTTAGCCCTTAAAATGCAGTCGTTAACCGCCACCCCATACCAGGCACTCCCAAATAATGTAATACGTGATGAGATAGCTGTTAAACTTTCTTCAAGCTGCTTTAACCGCGATGAATGTCCTAATAAATACTGCGGAATGGCCTGCTTAGCTATTTTAATTTTCACCACTTCAGGAGGCGTGCTTATTTGAAGATGTTGCATTAGAGAGGTTTGAGCAAGCTGTTGCAGTTTTG
>JACDGH010000205.1 GCA_013815395.1 Parachlamydiaceae bacterium | reverse complement strand
AGTAGTAGTAGCTCCAGCAAATAAAGAAGTAGAAAGCATTGTTATTTCTCATTTAAAAAATATGCACTCAGAGCCTTTTATGATGGCACCAGCAATGCCCATATTTGATAACATTCAGATAAATGGAATAAAAATTTAAATTCTTGAATTAAGCACGAGCCCAAGCACTTCTTAACTCTTTTTAAACTCGAAAAAATCAGGCTGATAATGATGTTGCAAGATAGATTTATAGTTAAAATGAGTTGTGGATGGCTTTGTAGTAAAACGCAGCAAATGCTGCGTTTTACTACATTAAAAGGATTAGATGATTGAAATTGAATTGTTATTATCTCTCTCTTATGGGTTCAAGAATTATTCCCCTTTAGTTTTTCTTAAAAATATTTCATTAACTTTATCTGGCGCTTTTTTTTCCTTAGGAAGAAGCATCGTTGCATAATCATATCCATCCTGCCCCCATCTTTTCATAATATCATCTTTAGCCGTTAAAAACTTTCCAATATGTTCACCAAACGTTGGAGCTCTAGGGCCTTGTCTTATATTGTAAAAAATAGACTCTATGTCTCGTTTATCACTTTCTGATAACTTAGCCCCCAGTTCTATAAATTTATTAAAAAAAATTTCTTTTGCATAAGCAAGTCCTGAATCGCCAAATTTTGATTTAATGGCATTTTTTCCCATTTCAATTATTGGTTCATCTAAGTCTTTAATATTGGCAAGAAATCCAGCTAAAAACTTTTCAACATCACTTTTAATAGCGTCTGCTAATTGAGATCCGGTATCTATAACCTGTGTGGTTTTTGACACCTCTATTTTTCGCTCGGATACTCGTGATCTTAAATAGTCTTCAGCAAAAGGGCGAGCTTCTTCACCATACAATGATGAAACATGTTTAAAAATAAATTCAATAGCTTTGTTTTTTTTACTTTCCTCAAGTCCTGAAATATTCGATAATTGGTCATTTATAAAAGCTTGAACAGCTTTTTTGTGAGAATCATTAAAAGAAATGCTCATATAACCCCCTAAATAAATATCTAAAATAATTAATAAATAATAAACCATTAATCTTTATATTTATTATAAAAAATTATTATTTTTAATACTAGAAGTTTCTAAGTATCTGTTATTGCCAAGGATTTTGTCTATTTGCACAATTATTACCATCAAATCTTTGACTGGCATGCTTTTTATATATTAGTTAGTTTTATTAAAGTATGATATCTAAAAAACTAATTAAGCTTCCACTCTGAGTTAATTGGAAAACCTGTTTTATATAATAAATCATTTATTGCCTCGAGCAATCCTACGCTATCATTTCGCACTGCGAAGGCTAAATTCTCTGGTTGTCCAGGAATCAAATCGTGATCATCAATCATTGGATAATTTTCATCACTATGATTAATGTCTGTATTTACAGAAACGTAGTAACCTTCGGCAACAGCTTGAATTTTTCTATTGTGAAAAGCCTCATACATAGAATTCCAACTGTCATAGACAACGATATTTACACCTTGAGGGGCTCTATTAACTAAATCAGTGTAAGCGGTCATTCCTTCAACAGTACCAACTTGAAAACCTATAAAATCATTGATTGTCTGAAACAGATGCGTATTATCGCCATGGATGCGAAGTCCTCGTTTTACCTGTAAGTAAGGTGTGCTAAATGTTGTTCCTATATTCTCCCTTTCACCAACAACTGATATTCCGGTAGCGGCCACATCTACTTCATGATTGGCAGGAAGCAGCCAAGAGTTATCGAATGGAACCACTACGAACTGTACTTTTACGTCGTAAGCTTGCTCAAATTCACGTAAAAATGCGAGTGTCCATCCCGGTGCATTCTCTCCTTCGCTTGGAATATCTGTGACAGCAACTTTAAGAATGCCTGGCTCGAGTGTATCAAAAGCGTTAACGGTGTTAACACAAAAAGCACAAATAATTGCTAATAATGAAAATCTAATAATGTTCATACTTACCTTCCTATGTAATAAATTAAAAAGATATTATAATTAACATAATATTATTTGTAAAGTTTAATCTAATATTTTTCTAACATTGTTAAATATATATCATTAAAGTGTAATGTGATCAAAGTGAACTAAATTAAAAGATTTGCTTGGATATTAAATTTGAATAATTCTTTTTTATTCTATAGTCATTTCAAACCCTCAAAATCAAGCACTTAAAATTCACTTGAAAATATTATATCACAAAAAATACAATATGGCGGTTAGTTTACAAGCTTTTAATCTAGCTGTTTTGTATCATAAAATAATTATTTTAAATAAGATTGATTAAGTGGAAAATATAAAGGTTTATTGGACTATTTGTCCGATATGTAATGGATGCGGTAGAAAAAACTTAAAGCTTCGCAAGAAAGCAAAACTTCGCTACCAACTAGCAAATAGTGAATTTGAAAAAACTAAGGCGGAGGGAAAGGATGCGGTCCGCCCTAAGATTACTCAATATTTATGCGATAATTGTAGTGGATCTGGCTTAATTTCTGCCCCTAGTCACTCCATAGTAGAATTAGAAAACTATCCCCATGTGGCAATTGTTGGTGCAGGCATAGCAGGCGTGGCGCTAGCTGTAGCGTGTTTGCATCGCGGCATTCCATTTACCCTTTACGAGCGCGATAGCAGCTTCGATGCGCGAGCTCAGGGTTATGGACTTACCTTGCAGCAAGCAAGTAACGCAATTAAAGGATTGGGTATCCTCTCCTTAAAAGAAGGGGGTAAATCCACACGCCATGTGGTGCATACTACAGAAGGAAAGGAAATTATTGAATGGGGAATGAGAACGCATTCAAATATTAACAAGTCTCCAAAGCGTATAAATGTGCATATTCCAAGACAAGCCTTGCGCTTAGCGTTGCTTGAGCAATTGGATGACCATGGTGCTATAAAGTGGGGGCACCGCTTAGTAGGTTTAAAACAATGTGAAGGTAAAAATGTAGAGCTAAGCTTTGAGGTTAACGGAGAGATGATAAACGGCAAGGCAGATCTGGTGGTCGGTGCTGATGGTATACGCAGTGTTGTACGAAGCTTGTTGATTGGGGAGGATGATAATCCTCTACGTTATTTGGGTTATGTGGTAATTTTAGGTATTTGTTCTTTAGAAGCTATTAAGGATGTTAAGAGTTCTTTGCTCGACTCAGCTACCGTGTTTCAAACTGTGAATGGCCATGAGCGCATGTACATGATGCCTTATTCGCTCGACTCGGTAATGTGGCAACTTAGTTTCCCCATGCCGGAAGAAGAAGCTAAGGCCTTGAGTGCACAAGGAGCCCTGGCCCTTAAAGAAGAAGCGTGTCGTAGAGCGCAATGGCATCAGCCCATTCCTCAAATTTTATCGGCCACCTTGCTATCACAAATTTCAGGTTATCCCGTGTACGACCGAGAATTACTCAAGTCGGAATTATTAGAAAAAGCTGGGCCATTTACTTTGATTGGAGATGCAGCTCACCCTATGAGTCCATTTAAAGGGCAAGGCGCAAATCAGGCTCTCTTAGATGCACTGGCATTGGCTCGTAACATTTCAATTGCATGTACTCCCTTGTCTAATTGGAGAGAAATTGGAGTGAGAAAAATTGCACTAAATGAATTTGAAGAAGAAATGTTAGCACGCAGTGCTTCTAAAGTGAAGGATTCAGCTGAAGCAGTAGAACTTCTACATTCCAAACGTGTGCTCCGTGAAGGTGATGGACCTAGAGGACGGTGTATACGTGGGTCTTATGCATAAAGAGTAAAATTTATTAACCTTCCAAATACCATCGCAGTATTCACCTGAATGAGCTTGAATTGTGAAAGTAAAATGCTTTAAGAGCATAATTTTTTCTAGGCAAAGCGTCTGAAGAGCTCACCCTTAAGAGGTGGAATTAGGTGCGTGGAATCTTTGTCGTCTAGCCATAGGTGAAGATTTGTAAACCTAAATAAGAAAGTATACATAACTTTTGTAAAGAATTTTCAACATGATTCTCATTTCAAATTAACCAAAAATCATGTCAGAGTATCAGGCCTGACAGCCTGAATAATGACCCCTGACCTCAAATAACGCCAAATTACTCAAATTACAGACTTTCTGCTCAAGAGCGGAGGCCACCATGTGGTGCCCATAAATCGTATTGAAAATTAATTATTGTATCAGTTAATAGCTTTAATTTTTCCTTCCTCGATTCTAAGTTAAAATAAACCTGATGATTAAAATTTCCTCGATACATTGTAAAGCTAAATGTAAGCTCCTTCAAATTATTAAGATTTACGATAGCCATCTCCGTTTCATCAGAATAAATATTATTCGGAATATTATTTATTTCTAAAAAAACGTTTTCGAGGTATGGAAATGCAGTTAATTGTTGTAATAAAAACAAAATTTTTCTTCCATATTCTCTACCAGTGCCTAAACTTCTTAATGTAACATTCATTCTTTTTAGATTAGGAAAAGATGAGTTAATCCAGCTAATATCTTCTAATTGCAGAAATTTAAAATTTAATATTTCTACAGAAGGCATGGATATACTTTTAAAACTTGAAAATTCGACAGAATCAATCGAAAGAATCTTTTGATTTTCGCTAAGAGAGTATTTATTGGAATCAGTAGAATATATATCCCCATATGATATTGATGAAATCGTGATAGTAAATATCAAGATAACAATAGATGAAACAAGTTTAAAAAAAATTTTCATAAATCAATCTCCTTAAAATCTCTAAATGAATTCGCAACTGCTCATAAATCTGAGTAATTTGCCTATTGACAAGCTAATTTGTTTTTGTAATCTCAAGTATAAACAACGATTGTTAAGAAACCATAAAACAAAGATTAATTTTTTGTTAAAATTATAATGACATTGTACTTATTATTTGCACGAGCTGCGCATCAAAAGAGTCGTTTGCTAAAAAAAATCAACCATTTTTTTTCGACGCAACGCGTTTGGAGTTACTATGGAGTTAGAGAGGTGATTGAAGAAAGAGAGCTCACCCTTTAAGTTGTTGTTTGTCATAACCCAACAACCAGGAGAGCTCCCATGAAAGATTATACAG
>JACDGH010000204.1 GCA_013815395.1 Parachlamydiaceae bacterium | reverse complement strand
GGCATGCTTAGATAATAAAGCAAATAATTCCTTCGCAAGTTCATTTTCCTTAGTGGGCACGACATCATGATAATTTGGATAAAAAAAATTTTGATTTTCAATGAGAGGCCAGCCCGTTGAATCAGGATGCATAACACCTCAATAATTACAAAAAAAAATTTATATTAAAAATAATTTTATCAATTCACAAATTAAACCTGTCTTATTAAGATAAGTTATAATCATAATTATATACTAAAGATATATATATATATATCTTATTCAGAAATTATTGGTGGGGTATAGGTCTTATCGGCTTTAGATATAGAATTACCAAAAGTCCTTTCCATCAGATTTGGAATCTCAGCCTGCGGAGCATTGATCCACTTTGCTGTTAACTTGCGCTTTGTGGCGGGAGGCTTAATATTCAACATGCAACACTGTTTATATTTCTTACCAGAACCGCAAGGGCATAGATCGTTTCGCCCAATTTTTTGATCCATAATTCCTCAATATAATATTATTATAAAAAAACAATCTTGACTTGTCACTATAATTCATTGTATCATCCTTCTTATTTTTTATAAACATTTAAACCGTAACTGCTATAGTTAAAATTTATGGAATATCCCTTCGCATCTCCCCCCTGGTCAGGCCTTGGCAAGCGCCTCGAAAGCACTATCAGAAAAGCGCTTTTTGATTACCAAATGGTCGAAGGCATTGAAAAAATTGCCATTGCCCTAAGTGGAGGCAAAGATAGCCTGGCACTGCTTTTTATGCTTAAGGCTATATCGGGCCGAGGATTCCCCCCTTTTGAAATCCACGCTATCCATGTTGATGGAGCCTTTTCCTGCGGAGCGGGGGTTGACCTCAATTACTTAAAGGGCATATGTGATCGCTTAGAAGTCAACTTTATCAGCAGAGAATCTCACCAAAAGCTCGAAACTTTAGAATGCTATAGCTGTTCACGAGAGCGACGCCGCTTGTTATTCGATGCGGCCAAGGGCCTGGGAATAACAACCATTGCTTTTGGACATCACCGCGATGATCACGCCCAAACCCTCTTAATGAATCTGCTGCATAAAGGGGAATTCGCCGGAAATCTTCCTAAAATCACAATGCATGATTACGGCGTAACTATTATACGCCCACTCATTTACGTTGCGGAAAATGACATTCGCACTTTTGCTGAACAACATGGATTTAAGCGCATCATGTGCCGTTGTCCTGTGGGGCAAGACTCCATGCGCCGTCGGGTTGACCAATTGCTTTCAGAGATCGAAGCTCTCTTTCCTGACGCTCGTTCTAACATTGCCAGCGCCGGCCTAATTTATGGGTCGGATAAAGCTTCTCGAAAATGATTCTATCAGTTACCTTATCTGATACCTGACGCTAACTAATCGCGCAATTTGTGCCTGCGCCAGTTTTAATCAATAAAGGGAGCATAGCGCATGAATTATTCACTGCCAAGCGAACACGAAAGCAAAATAAACATTCAAGGGGTGGAAATTTCTCTTGGTTTCCCTGATGAATTTAATTTTTCATGGATTGGGCAAAGGGATGTTTTAGAGCAACTGCTTGCAGCATGGCTAGTTATCGATGAAATTGATATTCCTTTAAATCCACGATTGATTGGAAAACCTGGTGTTGGCAAAACTACGCTAGCTTATGCTGCAGCCAAACATTTAAAAAAACAAGTCTATATTTTCCAATGCACTATGGATACGCGACCGGAAGACCTTCTCATCACTCCTGTGATCGATAAAGCCGGCGGTATCCGGTATGTAGCTTCAGCTTTAGTGACTGCTATGATACGTGGCGGTGTCTGCATTTTAGACGAAGCTAATCGGATGAGTGAGAAATCGTGGGCATCACTTGCTCCCCTACTCGATACGCGACGCTACATTGAATCAATTGTCGCCGGATTAAAAGTCTCTGCTAGCCCTGAGTTCCGCATCTGCGTCACTATGAATGACGATGCTTCCACCTTTGAAATTCCGGAATATATACATAGTCGCTTACAACCGCAAATCTTTTTAGATTTTCCGGAAGCCGACGAAGAAAAGCGCATTTTACGAGAAAACCTACCTTTTGTGGATGAGCATATTTTAGAATATGTGGTCAACTTCCTCCAAAGAGCGCACGCTAGCAATGAAAATTACACTGTGCGTGACGGGATTAATATCGCACGCTATGCCGCTAAAAGACTAAAAAGTGTTAATGGCAACCAGGGAAATATCAACAATGTCTTGCAACAGGCAATTGTCATGACCCTTGGCGATGAAGCTCTTTCGCATATTATATAAGAATATTGCTAATGAATCCTGAAGAAGCCTTTACTCTACATAAAAATAACATCTGGGCTGTACCCATCATCCATTATAACATGGAATTGGCTGCTCAAGTGCGTTTAGCGTTTGACCTAATCAAACCCGATTGTGTGGCTGTGGAATTAGCTGAAACGATGCAGTTGCAGTTATTGCATGCTGCCTCTCGGCTTCCAGATATCAGCATTGCTATCACTTATGATAAAACTCTTTCTCCATTATATTATCTATGCGAACCCTGTGATGGCGCATTTGAAGCATTGCGTTCAGCACAGGAAGCTCAAATTGCTGCTTGGTGTATTGATCTCGATGTAGATTATTATCCAAATGTTCACGAATATCTTCCTGACCCCTATGCCATACAACGTATCGGCCTCAAAAATTACTACGAGGCTTATCAAAAACTTGTTTTAAATAAAGGAATTGTTAAAAGTCCAGCTGATCATGCACGCGAAATGTATATGGCAAAGCGACTTAAAGAGCTTTCATTACGCTATGACAGAGTTCTTTTTGTGGGCGGCATGTCCCACGTAGAAAGCATTTTAAAATTAGTCGACAGCCCTTCTTTTCCGGTTTTAGAACATGCGGAAAGAAGTGTGGTTGAATTATGCACCCTCACCGAAGAATCTTGCCGCGAGGTGATGGCCGAATTTGGATGGGTCTCCAGGCAATATGAAGCACTTAGAGAAAAACTTGTAAACCAACCCCCTTCACAGAAACTTGTTTCTGATTTTCCGCCTGATAGACAAAAAATTATATATCATCTCTTTAGAGATGCGACTGAACAGTATATTCAAAATACTGGAAATGCATTTCCCAAATATCATATCCGCAATATCATGAAATTTTTGCGTAATTATGCTCTAATACGCAATCAGCTAATGCCTGACCTTTTCCAAATATTGACTGCCGGTAAAAGCTGTGTCGATGACAACTATGCTTATGAATTGTGGCAAAAAGCGACCGAATACCCCTTTCGTCGCAATATCGATAATCTTCTAGAACTTGATTTATCCATTCAAGATGTTTGGGGGAAAAGCAAAAACATTCGCTTCCATCTTAAACAAAAGAGCTCCAAAACTTCGTACTTCCAACGCCATCGCAAAGATCGCTCTAAATTTCGCCTGATTCCTCCTGGACCATTCAGCATTTGCTCCTATCCCCCTGAAGATGGCGTTATTGAAAAATTCGGCGAATTTCTAAAGAAAAAAGGCACACAAATTCTCACCGAAGAGTCAGCGCGCACAATCCCATTCTCAAGCAGCATCGAAGATGGGGTCGATACTAGGGAGACTATTCGACATTGGCATGAAAAAACACTTTATGTCAAAACTAAAGGCAAACCCCCAGGTGGTGTTGGTTCGGTAGTCATAATTTTTGATGAAGATAGTTCGGACGAAGAAAATGAAAAGATAGAAAAATATTCTTGGCAAACAACTTGGCTTGGAGAACATGTCCAAGAGTCTGATATGGCTTTTTACGCCACACCCTTAACTGATAATGTGATCGGACCCGGAATCAGCCGGTGCGAATATGGGGGCTTCATGATGTCATACCCTCCTCGCCGATTATATGATGTATGGTCGGATGCCGACTACCAAGATTGCCGTACCAAAGCCGAAGTACTATTGATGGCTGCCATTGATTATGCTGTAAAGCCTTTAATTACCTATGTTGCTGCAAAACCTCCCCGTACTGCCCTCAAAAGCTACGCGCGCCGCTTCGGCAAGAAAGTGGTCTATTTCCCCATAGGACAACTTTCCCCCATCACCCTTAATAAGCTTCGAGCCTTTCATGTCCTCGATGGGCACAACACCAGAAATATCGCAGGCGAATATATATTCTAGCATTACTACTCCGCCCTTAAATAAGTTGCAGTGCGATTTTGCCAGCCTTTAAGCCAACGTTTTTCATTGCGTTCAATAGGACTATTAGCGACTCGACGCTCTAAAACATCATTTGCCGCTTCAACAAAAGCATTTAAAATACTTTCATCACCCTGTGATTCTTTCATTGTCTCTAACACTTGAATCAATCCCCACCCCTCACCTTGATAGGCTTCCGTAGGTAATAAACCTTCACCCTTAAAGTTGAGATAATCAAGAATAGCGTAAAGTCCTTGCGGCTGTAGCATTAACAAATTAAAACTTTTAATCATCTGCTGGCGCTTTGCTTGAGGAAATTTGCTAACCATGACTGGTAAAGATTTTTGCAACCGCAATGCCATAAATTCGGCTTGCAAGCAAATCGTATTTTGCAGCAATTCCCGCAGCTCAACCATTTGAGGAGAATTAAGTTGCTGCATAAACTCATCCCGTGATGACCACGGGCAGGCTCTATCCTTTGCTAGCCAATCAGGTAAAACCACGCCGCGAACAACTAAAAATGCCAACACGTCAGGAAAGATTTCGCAAAATGGACTTACCTGACCTTTAAAATACCAAATGAAGTGACAAATGCCAAGGGAAGGGAAATCCTCGCCTTGATTCCAAGAAGTCAAACCCGTGATCGTACCACCGCACTCATTGCGCCATATTTTACGCCCCACCGCTTCAGCATCGGCGGATGATATAAGGATCGGCTTATATTCCTCCACACAAGAAGCACTTAAGGGAATGCTTAATATGGAAATGGTCTGTAGAATTTTTGAAATAATATTCATAAAGTGGAATTAATAATGTCTTTAATGGCATTTATAGTGGTTTTTAAGTCTATGTGCTTCACACCTCGAATGCCCATTTTGCTAGCAATATCTATAAACCATCCACGGACATCTATATAAATAATGCTTTCAGGAGGAGTTTGCACTAGATCGAGAGCTAGCTGGAAAATGTCCTTGTCAGGTTTACGCAAATGGACATACGAAGAAACTACAAAAAAGTCAGCAAAATCCGTTA
>JACDGH010000203.1:3937-5243 GCA_013815395.1 Parachlamydiaceae bacterium | reverse complement strand
CTCATACATGCTAAATCTTGAAGACTAAGAAAGGGGTTCACTGTATCTGAAGAACGATTAGTAGTAAAAAAACTGCACATAAAATCCTGTTACATTTAAAACAAATAAAAATATTCATTTGAAAAAAAATAGGATCATAACAAATAACTTGGCCAATTAAAACGATTATCAATCATTATGAAAATGCTATTTTATAGAATTCAAAATATTAAAGTAGGCTATTTTTTTTGGCTCTTTCCCCATAACCTTTACTCACAACGACTCCCTATTTTCAACTAGGCCTTTTTTTGGAATTCGTGTATGATCAACAACTTATCATTTTATTAATTTATAAGATTAGGCAGCAGGGTAAAAATATGAATATTGTAGTTATTGGAACAGGCTACGTAGGATTAGTGTCGGGCACATGCCTAGCCGAAATGGGCCACCATGTCATTTGCTTAGATATCAATCAGGGCAAGATTGACCTTTTAAATCAAGGTGTCATTCCGATCTATGAACCTGGACTCGAAGAAATGGTGCGACGCAACACAAAAGCTCACCGCTTGCATTTCACTACTAATTACGCATCCGCTGTCAAATCATCAAGCGTTTGTTTTATTTGCGTTGATACTCCTGTTTCTCCGGAAGGTGATGCTGACATGCGCTATGTAATCGCTGTTTCTCAGTCGCTTGCGGAACACATGAACGATTACAAAGTAATTGTCAATAAATCTACTGCACCCGTCGGTAGCGCCGAAATGATTGCAAAGGTCATCACCGATTCCTTAATTCAACGCGACTGCACAGTTCCTTTTGATATCGTTTCGAATCCGGAATTCCTTAAAGAAGGCAATGCTGTTAATGACTTCATGAAACCAGATCGCGTCATTATCGGCACATCGAGCCCAAAAGCTGCCGCAATCATGAAAGAAATCTACTCCCCTTTTATGCTGAGCCATGAACGCTTGATCATAATGGATACCGCTTCGGCTGAAATGACAAAATATGCTGCCAATGCGATGTTAGCCACCCGAATCTCTTTTATGAATGAATTATCGGGTTTATGCGAACTTTCAGGAGCAGATATTAATAAAGTGCGCAAAGGGATTGGAGCTGATAAGCGCATCGGCTACAATTTTCTCTATCCTGGCCTAGGTTTCGGCGGTTCATGCCTACCTAAAGATATTAGAGCCTTGCGTTCCTACGGAAATTCAATGGGATACAATATGCCCCTGATTGAGGCCGTTGAAACAGTCAATCTCAAGCAAAAATGCGTTTTAGGCAATAAGATTGCCGCCTACTTTGCAGAACATGGCGGACTTAA
>JACDGH010000203.1:0-3927 GCA_013815395.1 Parachlamydiaceae bacterium | reverse complement strand
ATTCTTGGCTTAGCCTTTAAACCAGATACAGATGATATGCGCGAAGCTCCTTCACTCACACTCATTCACCAACTACTCAATTCAGGCGCTATAGTTAAAGTTTACGATCCTGCCTCCATGGAAAATGCTAAAAAACTTTTGGCAAGCAATGATCGCATCTTATGGTGCCAAGATGAAAATGAAGCTGCCGAAGGCACTGATGCAATAGCATTAGTAACAGAATGGAAACAATTCCGTTTTCTAGACTTTGATAAAATTATTCCGACAATGACTGGCAAAGCCTTCTTTGATGGTAGAAACCAGTATAACCCTCTTGATATTGCTAAAAAAGGGCTCGACTACGTCAGCATTGGCCTTGCTCCAATTTATGCCGAAGAAGTTTTAAAAGATGCTTTAATAGGTGAACAACAGTAAACTATTGTAAAACAGGGCTTATGGATTTTTCTGATTACTTGCAAAGCAAACACTCTCATATTGAATCGAAGCTAAATGAATTGGTTCCTGAAAGATTCGAAGCGCCTTATAATCAACTTTTCCAAGCTGCTCGTTATGCTCTTATGGGTGGTGGAAAACGCCTAAGACCCCTTTTAGCTATCACTACAGCAGAAGCCTTCGGCAAAAACTGCGAAGCTGCCCTATCTGCAGCCTGTGCCTTAGAAATGATCCACACCTATTCATTAATTCACGATGATCTCCCTTGTATGGACGACGATGATTTTCGTCGCGGTAAACCCTCTCTGCACAAAGCCTTCACCGAAGGACATGCCGTTCTCACAGGTGATTACCTATTGACTTATGCTTTCGAAGTCATCGCTAAAGATCCCCAGTTACTTCCTGAACAAAAAGTAGCTTTGATCGACCTGTTAGCTAAAAATTCGGGTGGTGAGGGAATGATCGCTGGCCAAGTCATGGACATCGAAGCCGAAGGACGCCTAATTGAAATAGATCAATTGAGGCATATTCACAAACATAAAACTGGTGCTATGATTACAGCATCAGTAGCATGTGGCGGTATCGTAGCCAATGCCTCCCCAGGGCAAATGAAAATTTTATGTGAATTTGGTGATGATATTGGACTGGCTTTTCAGATTATTGACGATGTTATCGATGTGACAGCCAGTTTTCAGAAACATGGTAAAACAGTTTCTTCAGATTCCATCAATAATAAAAGTACTTATGTGACGTTATTAGGTCTAGAACCTGCACGACAAGCGGCAAATGAGCTATTAAAAGAAGCTCATTTAAAACTCGATCTTTTACAAATTGAATGCCGCTTTTTGCGCGAACTATCCACACGTCTTGTTCAAAGAGAAATTTAATTTTTAAATGGAACTTATGAATACTAGCGATCACTGGCAACAAACTACATTCGATCTCAACCTCTTTCCTTCCTGCTATAAAATTCAACATATATTTTTTAAACGCCTCTTTGATTTTTTATTTAGTCTGATCGTTATTACATTAGGCCTACCCCTCTTCATTCTTATTGGAATTGCCATTCGCTGCACTTCCAAAGGTCCGATCTTTTATTTTCAAGAAAGAATCGGCCGAGGAGGTATTCCTTTTCGCTGTTTTAAATTTCGAACAATGTTTTCAGATGCCGACCAAAGGCTCCAAGCGATTTTAGCATGCGATGCGACAAAACAAAATGAGTGGCAAAAGAATCATAAATTAAAAAATGATCCACGGATTACCCCCATAGGAAATTTTTTAAGAAAAACTTCGTTAGACGAACTTCCCCAATTTTGGAATGTGATTAAAGGTGATCTCAGCGTCGTAGGCCCGCGACCGGTAGTGCATGAAGAAATTATTCGCCATTATGGACCCAAAGCCTATAAAATTTTGACCATACGGCCAGGGCTTACGGGGATTTGGCAAGTTTCAGGTAGAAGCAATACTGGATATGAAAAAAGAATATTGCTTGATGAACAATATGTCGATACACGATCTTTTGGCTTAGATGTAAAACTTATTGCTAAAACAATACCAAGTATGATCAGTGCCAAAGGAGCTTATTAAGTAGTGCAACGAAATCTTGATTACAAAAGACTTGATTTTACCTTTGTGATTTGTTTGCTATTTGCTTTAGGTTTGCCAGCTTTGTTTCCCCTAACTCGCCTGACATTTTTTGCTCCATTTTTAATTATAGCTTGCTACAAAGCATCCCTAAAAAAATGCCTTTGGCTAGCCCTTTTTTGCGGAATTGTTGTGGATCTTCTATCCTCCTACACCCGATTTGGACTATACTCAGTAGACTATTGCTTAACCGTAGCCTTGTTATACCCACAACGAAGAAATTTCTTTGCCGACAGTTTAAGTACACTGCCTATGATGAATTTTTTCTTTGCCTCGCTTTCAACTCTTATTATGGCCATTCTTATTTATAGCATCGAAAACAAAAATGTTTTATCATGGGGTTGGATCTTTACCGATTTAATTATCATGCCTATCTTTGATGCTATTTATGCATTCGCCATATTCATCCTTCCAACGCTCTTTTTTGGCAAACGGCAGCGCCGTGGCAAAGATTACTTTTTTTCTAACTAGTAATAAAAAGTAACATCAATGAAACCAATATCCACTCCCCTTGCTGAGCAAATGCGACCTTCTCGATTAGAAGAAGTTGTTGGGCAAGATCATTTATTAGGCCCAGGTGGAATTATTCCTACCATTATCAAAGCTGGCAAACCCCTGTCTATCATTTTATGGGGTCCACCTGGCTGCGGCAAAACGACTATAGCCCGCCTTTACGCTAAAGCTTTTGCTATGCGCTTTGAAGCGATGAGCGCTGTTTTCAGTGGAATCGCTGAAATAAAGAAGGTGGTTAAAGAAGTTGAAGAACATCCCCTTTTAGGAACTTCCACACTGCTCTTTGTCGATGAAATCCATCGTTTCAATAAAGCCCAACAAGATGCTTTTTTGCCATTTATTGAAAATGGAAAAATTGTATTGGTGGGGGCAACTGCAGAAAACCCCTCATTTTATCTGAATAATGCTCTGCTATCGCGTGTGCGGGTTTTAAAGCTAAATTCATTAGATGATCATGCCTTAAGTCAATTATTAAAGCGCTATGAGGCTCAAAGCAAGCCCCTAAATATTACTGAGGATGCTAAGCAACATGTCATACAGCTTGCACAAGGAGATGGGCGCTATCTACTAAACTTGATTGAAAATCTTCGCTATCTGCCTGAATGTGAACTTCTCGATATAAAAAGTTTGCAGCATTTATTACAAAAACGTTCAGCGTTATTCGATAAAGCGGACGACCAGCATTATAATTTGATATCAGCTTTACACAAATCAGTGCGGGGCTCTGATCCTGATGCAGCCTTATATTGGTTTGCCCGCATGCTTGAAGGGGGGCAAGAACCTTTATTTCTTGCTAGAAGATTGATCCGCATGGCATCAGAGGATATTGGCATAGCAGATCCTCAAGCTTTGCCTTTAGCAATTGCAGCTAAAGATGCCTTTGAAATGCTTGGGTCGCCTGAGGGCGAATTAGCGCTGGCTCAAGTTGTGGTGTATTTGGCGTTAGCACCCAAAAGCAATGCTATATATACTGCCTTTGCCAAAGCTAGAGCAGTTGCGGCTCAAACAGGAAATTTGGACCCTCCCCCTATCATTCTTAATGCTCCCACCAAAATCATGAAAGAAGCTGGGTATGGAAAAGGGTATATCTATGATCATGAAACGCCGCAAGGGTTTTCTGGACAGAATTACTTCCCTGAAGATATGTCAAGACATCAATTTTATCATCCGGTAGAACGCGGTTTCGAACGTGAAATGAACAAGCGCATTGACTACTTCAACAAGCTTCGCGACCTCAAACCTAACCTTAATCAATGACTCTTTTTCATCGCAAAGGCTCATTATGCCACATGTGGCATAATGAGCCTTTGCGATGAATGAGTCAGAAAATAAGAGTAG
>JACDGH010000202.1 GCA_013815395.1 Parachlamydiaceae bacterium | reverse complement strand
GCCTTATTCATTACAGCCATACGTCATGGACAAGAAGCTGCGCGCAGTATCGATGAAGATTTGCAAGGAGCTAAGCCCTACCAGGAATTCGTGGGAGAATTTACAGAAATAACCCCTATTCGCGATAAGACCTATTTGCGCACAGGCTGGGCCTTGCCCAGTATGCAATCCCCTTCTATCCGCATAAAAAATAACAATATGGTAGAAAATAATTATACCGCCGAAGAGGCTCATCAACAGTCAAATCGCTGCCTGCAATGCCATGTCAGCCCAGTTTTTAACGGTAATTTGTGCATTAAGTGCAATGGGTGTGTCGATGTATGCCCATGTAACTGTCTAAAACTTGTTAGAATCGATCAGTTGAATTTGGATGTAGGCGAAGGCAATTTGCGCAAAGCTGTGGACAATTATTATGGCGTAAATTCTAGTAGCATGAGTGAAGAAGAGATGGCGCAGATGGGCAGTGCTATGTTAAAAGATGAAGATTTATGTATCCGTTGTGGACTTTGCGCAGAAAAGTGTCCTACCCAAGCGGTAACAATGGATCTAATGGATTATTCATTTAGATGGATAGGATAATCAAATATAGTTGTACGTAAAAGTCTTATATCGCCTCTCTGGGGCTGACAAGAAATAGAAGGCAATAGATTATTTTGCGTGTGGCGAAGCCCCTGAGTGCGTCGGCTCTACTGCGCCCTTTAATTCAAGAAATCACCTTAAGCACCCTAGGATGTATTAAAAGTAGACAAAGAATAAAAATCTTTATTTGGAAATGATTGTATCCCGCTTTAACGGACCTCCTGAATTGAAGGGCGCGGCAGAGCCGACGCACTCCAGGGGCTTCGCCAAAGGCAAATTATCTGTTTTTTTGCTATTCCCTGTCAGTCTCGCCGCAGCTTAGGTTCATTGTGGGCAGGTACCGGTATGTTCCTCCCTCGCATGGGCTAGTATGATCTCTTCCTCCGGAACAGAAAATAATATTATCTTGCTCAAGTTAAATGGTGACTGTTCACGTTATCGTAGTTTCTTGCTGCCGCAAGGCGCAAGAAACTGCGATAACGTGAACAATTACTTTTTTATCATCATATTTCTTAAAATTGAGCTTTAGTGTTTAAAAAAAAGGCTTTTCTTTGGTAGAGTTCCGCATATTGCTTTAGATGGATAGGGTGAAATATGTTTTGGTGCTTACTGAGCTCATTGGCCCTTGGATTGGCCGGTGTCGCCATCTATGCTTATTATTTGCGCAAAGGACAATTTGACGATCCTGAAGACGTTAAATACCAAATGTTTCGCGATGAAGAAAATGAAAAAAGAGACAATGAAAAGAAGAGATAGTTATGCCCAAATATCGAAATTCGCTCAACGTTGACCCCGATGACAAAGATCCCATGATTTCTCGTCGCTCGTTTTTAGCCTTAATGGGAGTAGGCGCATGCCTAATTGGCGCTGGAGCATTGGCCGGTGCCTCAACACTTGGTTTTCTCTATCCCAATGCCATGAAGATCCCCCCAAGCGTATTTTCTTTGGGACGCCCAGAAGAGGTTTTAGCAAGAGATGGGAAAGTCTTTAATCCTAAGCAAAAAGTTTTTATTGAAACCATGGCAGGCAAAGTACGTGTGCAAACTGCCGTATGCACCCATTTAGGTTGTACCGTTAATATGGCTCCCACAGGCTATGCCTGCCCCTGCCATGGATCGACCTATGACAATCATGGCATGAATACTGGTGGGCCAGCCCCCCTGCCACTAGTGTACTTTGACGTTTTTAAAGGGGCTTCAGGTGATATCATGGTAGATAAATCAAAGACGACACTTGATTGGAATACCGCTTGGTATGCCCCAACCTAATACTAAAAAGAAAAATATCACTATTTAGGAATTTATACATGTCTGTTTTTCCTGGAAGCCCACGTGAGTCATGGGGAGAATATTTAGTTAATCTTCCATCGACAATTGTTAGATCGATCTTTCGCCACAATTATCCCAATAATGATGTCGACCGCTCCGAAGTGGTTTTCAAAAACTTTTTTTTACATTTTCACCCCGTCAAATGCCACAAACACTCACTCGATCCTTTTTACACTTTAGGATTAGGCGCCATCACCACCAGCTTATTTTTATTGTTGGTGATTACGGGTGTCATATTGATGTTTTACTACATTCCAGCCGAAGATCGCGCTTATGAGATCATGAAAGATTGGCAGGACACTACACCTTTTGCCATGATGTTTCGCAACATGCATCGTTGGAGCGCCCACATGATGGTGCTATTTGTCTTTTTACACATGTCGCGCGTTTTTTATACCGGCTCCTATAAAGGCACCCGTAAATTTAATTGGTGCGTGGGTGTCATGTTAATGTTTCTAACATTGCTATTATCATTTACTGGATATTTATTACCCTGGGATCAACTTGCATTTTGGGCAATCACTGTAGGGACAAATATCGCAGGCTATGCTCCTAATCTGCCAGGCTTCGAATATAACATCAATCGTGTCATGCTGCTAGCTTCGACGAATGTGGGGCAGGACGCACTTATTCGCTTTTATGTTCTTCATGTGGCATTTTTACCCTTGGTCGCGGGTACATTGATTGGAGTGCACTTCTGGCGTATCCGCAAAGATGGGGGCTTATCACGTCCACCAGACAGAATTCGCCCAGATCCCTTACGTGTGGTTCAACGCTCTGATACTAAAGAATCTTTTGCTCCTGGCGTCCAACGCACCTATGGATTAATGGAATTGGTGCGAGGGACATGTCCTACTGTAGATAAAGGACCCTATAATTTCGTTTTTACCTGGCCGCATCTTTTAAGGGCAGAACTTGTCGCATTTCTCTTTACCCTCGTTCTTGTCCTTGGATTATCCTTTATTGACGCTCCATTGGAAGAACCTGCCGATCCTAGTAAGCCCACAAATCCTTCTAAGGCTCCATGGTATTTTCTTGGATTACAAGAGTTAGTTGCCTATAGTGCCTTTTGGGGGGGGGTTGTCATTCCGGCCTTGATGGTGTTGGGGTTGATGGTTATCCCTTATTTGGACCGCAATCCACGCGGTGAAGGGTATTGGTTTCACCGCAGCCGATATTTAGCTATTTTTTTATATACTGCTTTTATGTTATGGCAGGGATTATTAGTGGTTGTAGGTACCTATTTCCGAGGAGCCAATTGGGGATGGGTTTGGCCTTGGACAGAAAATTTTGCCAGACATTAGCTTAAGGAAAGAAGATGCGTTCACAACGCTACCAAATCGCACTTATTTTACTCGCCTTGATAGCAGGGGCATTTTTTTGCGTATTTTTTTTGCGGGAACTTTTCCCAGAATACCGCATTTATCAAAATGATTATGTTGCTCTAGAAAAATTTCGGTCGACTTATACCGGAGAGCCCCCACCGGCTTTTCGCGCTGGGGTTAAACAAATTGTTTTTGAAAGAGAAGATAAAGGACCACCTTTAATAGACCGTTGCATTTCATGCCATGTAGCCCTGCAACTACCCCATTTTTCGGCTACAAAAATCACCTATGACAGCAATGGTAGTATCGTGCGGGATGCGAATGGAACCCCTATTAAGGTTGCTAATGAAGAATATATTTGGACAAAATTAAATCATAAAATCGTCGAATTGACCGATGAAAAAGTCAATCAACAACTCACGCAGGAAGGAGCTTCATCCAAAGTAACGGCACGACTTAAAGAAGCTGAAGAGCTCCAATCTTTAAAACAAGCGCAAGTCGGAGAGCATACTTATGATGTTGCCAAAGTCCTTGTTATGCATCCCTTAATAGGAAAAGAGACGCGCCCTTTTGAGTTTCATCCCCTTGATGAGTATGGTTGCATTTCATGCCATAGTGGCAATGGCAAAGGCCTTACCACTGATAAGGCGCACGGTCCGGTTTTTGACGAAAAATATGAAACTGAATACATGGGACCAAGACCGGAATTTCTTGAACACGATGAAGCAAACGATCCTCAATTTGCACATATTTTTAATGACAAACCGGCAGATCATTTGCTATTTCAGACAAGCCCCATTCTTGTAGGCCATTTGATTCAAGCTAAATGCGTGCAATGTCACAATCAAAATAACTCAACCTTGGAAGCAGTCCCAAATATTGCAGGAAATATTCTAGAGAAAAAGAAAAATAATTCCGATGTGAATACACTTACTGCTGATTACCGTCGCGGTCAAGAACTCTACATTTCTCAAGCCTGCTATGCCTGTCATCGCATCGCTGGATTTTCAAGAGGTGGGGTCGGACCAGAACTCACGCGGGCCGGAGGATTGTATCCTTGGCTACTGAAAGAAAAAATTACTTGGCCACAAGGAACTTTAAAGACATCGACTATGCCCAATATGCGTCTTGACCATGTGGAAGTGGAAGATTTGATGACATTTCTTTTGGGACAAAATGGTCCAACAAAAGCTGTATCGACCATAGATTACAAAATTGGCATTCAAGAATGGGAAGCGGGCAAAAAGCAATCCTTAGAAAAACCGATATCCCCTACCCAAACGCATGATTTAAACTATGCAATGATAATGTTTGCCACACAAGGTTGTGCCGCCTGCCATCGACTAAAAGGGTATGAATCTAACGTGGGATATAGCATTGAAAAATCCGAGGAAAAGCCAACTTTTGGCGCACTGCATCAAGAACATACCTGGTTCCAACGCCTATTTCCGGAGGACATGATTGGATCAGAAATTGTGAAAAATATTGAGCAGCATGCCGAAGAAATAGACAAACGCATTGTCGAGCATGTGCGTGAAAACTCGCTGCTAGAAGAATTAGAAAAGAACTATCCTGAAACTATTGAAAGTTTCTACTCTCCATTCCGTTTCGCTGCACGCGCAAAAAACAATCTGGCAAAAACCTCGAACGTTGAAAAAACACATGCATCAACACAGCTTTCACAAGATCAGTTGAAAGCATGGCAGCAGCGGGTACACCGTGTTCTAATGATGTATATTCAAGAGTATGGACTTGGACGTCTCATAGGACCAAAACCAAATTGGTCCGGGGTATATCGCAGTGACGAATGGCTGATGGAACACTTTCGCAATCCGGCAGGTCACGTTCCAAATTCAATCATGCCCATCTTGCCTTTTGATGACACTAAATTTTATGCATTAACTTATATGCTTGATGCTTTAGGAAAACGCAATAGGGACAATGTGAAGGCCATTTGGGAAAACCAAGGTTTTGACCCGAGCCAAGCCTTCCATATTTATTGCGCCCAATGCCATGGTGATT
>JACDGH010000201.1 GCA_013815395.1 Parachlamydiaceae bacterium | reverse complement strand
CTTCAACTGACCTCCTGAATTGAAGGGCGCGGCAAAGCCGACGCACTCCAGGGGCTCGCCAAACGCATATTATCTATTTTCTGCTATTCCCTTTCAGCCCGGAGGGGTGATATAATACTTTTTAGAGTCTTTTGAGTAAGGTAAGATTTTAAGTTGACATATCGAAAACTTCAGACTATACCGCAAATCATACTCTTATTAATTATGTGGGTTGCGACCGCGCAAGATAAAACCTAATTTTAACCTTTATCTTTATGGCTCAGTGTTTTAAAATAAACCCAGCAATTCAACAGATGAGAAATAAAGATGGGATTGTTTTCACGTTCCAAACCTAAAATCAAAATCCAAACGGCTAAAAAAGATAGTTTTAGTGGCTGGCTTAAATGCACCCACTGTAATGAACTGATTCATGCTAATGAGCTTGAGCAAAATAGCAACTGCTGCCCTAAGTGCGATTATCACTATCGCCTTTCCGTTGAAGAGCGCATTAAAAACTTGTCAGATGATGATTCTTTTCATGAATTATTCACAAATTTGCAAGCAATCGATTCTTTGCATTTCGTCGATACAGAACCATATGTTGATCGATTAGTCTCTGCTAAGGAGAAATCTGGATACGATGAAGCTATCGTGGTAGGCACGTGTAATATCGGTGCAATGCCTATAGCTCTTGGAGTGCTTAACTTTAATTTCATGGGCGGCTCCATGGGATCAGTTGTGGGAGAGCGCCTAACTTTGTTGATTGAACTCGCTCTTGAAAAAAGATTGCCCCTTATTATTGTATCAACGTCCGGTGGGGCGCGTATGCAAGAATCCATCCTCTCTCTTATGCAAATGGCCAAAACCTCTGCCGCCCTTGCAAAACTGCATGAAGCTCAAATTCCCTATATATCGATATTGACAAATCCTACGACGGGAGGGGTTACAGCTTCCTTTGCTTCGCTTGGCGACATTATTATTGCCGAACCTAATGCCTTGATTTGTTTTGCCGGACCGCGCGTAATAGAACAAACTATTGGACAAAAGTTACCTCCAGGAGCACAACAGTCAGAATTTCTATTGAAACATGGGATGATCGATCGCATTGTAAATCGTCGCGATCTAAAAAATATATTGATAGAATTCTTGGATTTTTTAAAGGGTAATCCGCGCGGAAATGATGGCGAGACTATTGGTTCTCCTGATGTAGCAAAAAATAATATAAAGAAAGTAAGCCAATCTTAAAAATTTACCACTCATATTAAGGGACTTTTCGTATGCAACAAAAAATTGACATTGCAGTTTTAGCAGAAGAGGATGTACAGATTCCAGTTTATGCTTCCTCAGGCGCTTCTGGAGCGGACGTTAAAGCGTATATTTTGCAAGATATCATTATAGCGCCTGGTGCTTCGCGCCTAATTCCAACGGGCTTGCATTTTCAAATTCCTTTAGGTTATGAAATTCAAGTGAGACCACGCAGCGGTCTTGCTTTAAAAAATCAAATTAGCGTATTAAACACTCCTGGAACTATCGATGCCGACTACCGCGGTGAGGTAGGCATTATTCTGATTAATCATAGCACACAAAACTTTACAGTTACACCCGGTATGCGCATTGCGCAGATTGTTGTTTGTCCCGTCTTCCAAGCTAATTTCGTTTCAGCAGCAGAACTAGCTGAAACCAAAAGGGGTGTCGGCGGTTTTGGTCATACTGGTTTAAATTAACTCTAAGAAGACTTATGATAAAAATATCCAAGTATTTGGATTCGCAACTTGTTGTTTTTTTAGATGCTGACTCTCGCGATGCAGCCATTAAGATGATGGTTGAAAAGATTTATAGCGCAGGAAAGTTGCAAGATCAAACTTCTTTTTACGAAGCCATCATTGAACGTGAAAAAATTGTTTCAACCGGTGTCGGTATGGGAACAGCAATACCTCATGCTAAATTAGCATCTTATAATGATTTTTTTATAGCTATAGGAATTTTGCGTAAAGGGCTGGATTGGAAGTCTTTAGATGGGGCACCCGTACGTGTGATCTTTCTAATTGGAGGTCCTGATGATAAACAAACGGAATATTTGCAAATCTTATCATCCCTGACCTACGCAATAAAAGATGAACAAATACGAAAAAAAATGTTAACTCTGAATTCGACACAAGGTATTATAGATCTTTTCAAGACATTTTGAGTTTATTCATATTAATGCAGATAGGATTTTAGAGGTATCATGGACCTGAAAATTAAAGATGTATCAGAACTTCTCAACGTATCAGAAACGACGATACGACGCTGGCTAGTCGATGGAAAAATCCCTGCCTATCGCATTAATTATCAATATCGTTTTAATCGATTAGAAATTGAAGATTGGGTCATGGGCCAAAAAATCGGCAGTAACAATCCCGGTCCTTTTATGGATTCGTCTAAAAATTGCGTAGAAGAAAATATTGTTCATCCATACACCTCTGGAGGCAATAAGCAATTTAGCCTTTTTCGCGCCATCTATAAAGGGGGCGTGTTGCGCAATGTTCCTGGCAGCACTAAAGATGAAGTGATTCGAAATGCAATGAAATTGGTTGCAGCCGATCTAAGTCTTGACGCTGAAGTGATCAGTGATTTACTTCTCGATCGTGAAGCCTTACAATCTACTGCTTTAAATAATGGCATTGCCATTCCGCACACACGTGATTTCTTGTTAGATGCCCATTTAGATATGGTTTCAGTAGTATTTCCAGAAAAACCAATCCCCTATGATGCGATGGATGGCAAGCCAGTGAACACGTTATTTTTCCTTTTTGCCAGTGATGACAAGCGGCATCTCCACCTGCTTGCTAAAATCGCCCATCTGAGTAGTCAAAAAGAAACCCTTGCTCTTCTAAGTAAGAAGCCGACCAAAGAAGTTTTGCTGGAATACATTAAAGAATGGGAAGGCAACATGCCTCATAAGCTTTGATGGCGCAATTGAAAATAGGACGCCAGCTCAGTGGAAACAGGAAGTTGATCATTACTATTTAAAATGTCAATTTCATTTAACAGGCCCGCTTTAATTTGGCTGTAAATGAGTTGATAGTTTTCATCTTTATTAACGCTTAACTCCGCATGTAATTCCTCCATAAATTCCTTTACCTGCCTATATGCTGCTGATTGTATTTTTTGCTCGAAGACATTGAGTGTTGGCGGTACATATAACAGATCTTCAGAAAAATATTGTAAGATAATTCTATTAGTAGAGGTCCCCAAAAGGGTTCCAAGAGAATCGATGTATTTCCACTGTATTTCTATACCTCGCGCGGGCACCAAATGCTCAATTTGTGCCCGCGCGAGGTATAATTTATCGCATGAGATGATTTCACGATGCGAAGAATCTAAAGCCTTTTGCAAAAAATCATTGGCTATCTCGTATTTCATTCCTTGATATTTTTTTTGAAATGCTTGAGAGGGTTCGGCGATAATGGCTTCAAGTAGAGCGTTATGAGGTCTAGTAATAAATAAGTCTCGCATCTGTTGATGCGCGTCAACAAGGACATCAAAAGGCGTTGAGTGGCGGTGAAGCATATCATAAAATTCGATAATTGAAGAGCGGATCTCTCCTCTATTTAGTGGAGAGGGGGCGATTTCTAGTAGCGTCAGGAAATAATTGCGGTGAAGTTCAATCAACTCGTTTTTATTGATTTCGAATAAGTGTTTTTTTATTCTGAGAAGGTTTTTTGCTTTAGCGAGAAGTTTGCCGTGGGGGAGAAGACCTGTCATGGTTAACTTTTTTCGCTCAAAGAAATGAGATAGGGAGTCCAGCAAGTCGGGCCTTTGAGGACTTTCCGGAAGAAGTTGATTGGCTAAAGCCCAGCCGGCACGTTGAGATGGATGTGGGAAGCCGGTTTGAGTGGATTCAAGAGAAATATAAAATGTTTCCGGAAATAATTTTTGGATGGTTTGTGTTTTAAGATCTAATTCAGAAGAACCCATAACGACAATGCTTTGTTCGGGAAATAAGAACAATTTTTGGGTTAAGGTACATTTTGAGGTTTCACTTTCCAGGACTGTAATGATCGGTGAGTTTTTTACAATATTCCGGGCTTCAGGATTTGTCGCAATGCCATAACGTTCTAAGAGAGTTAAAACCTTCATTTGAAAAAGTTCTTCCGCTTGTTTAGACAGCTGAATAGTGGCGCCTGATTTAACGAGCGGGGCGGCCTTATGCTTTTTGATGGGGCAAGAAATTCCTGGATAATGAAATTTTAATGACTTTTCTTGGGGCAGATCAATTTTTGGAAGAGGATAACGAGCTGCGGATCTTTCAAGCTGAAGAAACTTTGAAATTGTACTATTTTGTTGGGCATTGTAATTTTTTCGATAGTCATGGCTATTATTATAGGCTTCAATCGTTTTTGTTAAGATGTCAGCTAGCCCTTTTTCTGCTAGTGTGCCTTCTTTGAGTTTTTGTATAAATAAACGCTCGCGACTAATCAGGTCGATAGCCTGTAAAACTTCGAACTGCTCACGTTTTTTATCGGTAACTAACATTTTAAACAGAAAAATTGTCTTCTCTAGCGGAGAAATCTTTTGCCTTTTAAATACTTCTTTAGAATAAGCCTCCAAGCGATGCGCAGCATTTTGCAATTGCGCAGTCAGAGCTTGAGTTGAAGGATCTTGCATGTTGCTTAAATTCAAACCCTTAATTAAATGTTTCTTTAATTTCTGGGATCGGTTTCCCGCAGGCCGCTTCAAGGTGTAATGCAGTGCCTTCAACAATATCAATAGCGTTTTGCGTGTCTAAGGCGTTATCAAGAGAAATTAATTCCCCTCTTCGCAAATATTCAAAAGCGCGTGATTCTTGTGGGTGAGTAGTTAAATGCGTACCAAGTTGTTTTTTACCTTCTGTACCACATAAGTAAAAGCGCTTGCCATGGAAGGATTCAATCGGGGGGCTGATCACGCGATGCATATCATGAGCGAGTTTAGGCCAACCGGCGGAAGGGTGACGGAAAAGAATATAAGACATTTTTAAAGAGCTTAAATTAATAGATAGAGCGCGTTGGATACCTTTAATGAGATAAGGTTTTTCAAATTCCCTTTGGGCATAACAAGGGCTGTTTTTAACTTTAAGAGCTGGGCATTCACCCCGCCACACGCAAGGTGCCTGTACAGGCACGCCTTCACTGACTAAAAGATCGCGAAGTTGCAATATGCGGTGATTTGCTTCAGGGTAAGAATTATCGACGATGAGAAGGTGGCCATCTGGCGTAAGCCGATCAAATAATTTGCGCATAAATTGATGTTGGCTATCAACCCAACCTTTCTGCGTGCTTGGAAATAATTCATCCAGGC
>JACDGH010000200.1 GCA_013815395.1 Parachlamydiaceae bacterium | reverse complement strand
CATTTCATCATATCGTATGTTTAGCTGATGAGCTGCATGATGCCGTATTCAATGCCATTGTGAACCATTTTAACATAATGGCCTGATGAACCTTCACCCAAGTAAGCGACACATGGTTCCCCATTTACATTTGCAGAGATGGCTTCTAGAATAGGCCGTACTCTTTCGTAAGCCTCTTTAGGTCCACCTGGCATAATGCTTGGACCATTACGCGCTCCCTCCTCACCACCTGAAACTCCTACACCAAGAAATTGGATTCCCATTTTTGCTAAGTTTTGCGCACGTAAATTGGTATCCGTATAATGGGAATTTCCCGCATCAATAATTAGATCTCCTTTCTTCAAAAGAGGAACCAATTCATTAATAACAGCATCTACAGGTGCCCCTGCTGGCACTAACAACATAATAGATCTTGGTTCTTGCAATAAGTTTATAAACTCATTAAGATCTTCTGCACCTTGAATTTTTTGCTTATTTGTTTCTTTCTGTAATTCGGCAACCTTGCTCTTATCTCGGTCATACCCAGCTACAGAAAAGCCACGATCTGCCATATTTAATAATAAATTGCGGCCCATGACCCCTAAACCCACCATGCCTATCTCGTAACTCATATTTTTTTCCTCTCGTACTTTTTTTTAAATATAGATCTAAATTCACATATGCCATAAGCGATATATGTATTCAAGGTCATGTAAAAACATCATGGCAATTATTAATCCCGATATTGGTAGCTGATTTTGAGCAAACAGCTTGCTTTATCCAACCACTTAACTTTTGTTCTCTCATATAATCTTCTTCGAAATTTCCCTGACATTTAAAAAAAAACCGCTGTTCATCTAAATGTTAAATAGGGATTGATCGTTAAGCGTCTATTTATTATATAAAAAATAACTTAACCTTAAGAAGTTCATATATGATTTATAAAAATCAAGTCACGTATTTTCCCAACTTTTTCCTTATAGGTATTGTCTTTTTTTTTATTTTGTATCCATTGTGGGCATTCGTTCAAGAAGATATGCATATGCACCCCGTGAAGGAAAAAAAAGAAACTAGCAAAACAATTGATTCTCTTCAACTTCCAGTAAAAGTAGATGTTAAGCCCAAAGCTCTTGATTACGAGATTAGTCAACGGCTTGAAAACATATTAAAGTCTACAGACTGGTTTATGGATCCATATGTAAAAGTAAAAGATGGTGTTGTTTTCTTAGAAGGTAAAACGAGGACCGATGAATATAAAAAGTGGGCTGGAGAATTGGCTCATAATACGCAAGATACCGTCGCCGTAGTTAATCACATTCATGTCATGGCACCTTCGATTTTTGATTTTCAACCAATTATTGCTGGATTGCATGAACAGTGGCATAGTTTACTACGAACAATTCCATCAATTATATTTGGTTTGCTCATTTTATTAATTACTTGGGTTGCTGTAAAAAGCATTACTTTTTTAGTTCGATTATTTTTGAAGAATAGACTAAAAAACCCCCTCCTTCGACGAGTGGTTGTCTGGGGAGTAGGTTTAGGGGTTTTTCTGACTGGATTGTATACAGTTTTTCATTTAATGGGATTAACAGACATTGCACTGACTATTATTGGAGGAACTGGTTTGTTGGGTATTATTTTGGGAATTGCTTTTAAAGATATTACAGAAAATCTTTTGGCAAGTATTTTTCTCAGTATTAACAATCCTTTTCACAGTGGGGATTTGATTGAAATTGATGGAATCACAGGATATGTACAAAGTCTTACGATTCGAAGCACAATTTTAATAACTTTAGAGGGAAATTATGTGCAAATACCGAATGCAAAAGTTTATAAAAGTAACATACGCAATTACACGAGTAACTCCAATCGAAGAGAGGACTTTATAATAGGTATTGGCTATGGATGTGCAATTTCAGATGCTCAAGAAGTTGCTCTAAAAATTCTTAAAGAACATCCCGCGATACTGAGTGATCCAGAGCCATGGGTTTTAGTTGATAATTTAAGCAGCGCTACTGTGAATCTTCGAATATATTTTTGGCTGGATGGAAAAAAACATAGTTGGCTAAAGGTTCGGTCTTCAGTTATTCGTTTAATTAAACGAGCTTTTCAATTAGGTGGTATTTCAATGCCAGATGAAGGTCGTGAACGCGTTTTTCCGGATGGAATTGTTGTTCGCATGATTTCACAAAAAACAGAGAAACAGGAAAAAGGCAAACCAGTAATTGCTGATGCGATCAATGATAATGAAAAAAAAGAAATTGTTGCAACTGCAGCAGAAGGGAAACTTAATTCTGAGGCAGAAGGAATCAAAGAGCAAGCACTTAAATCTCGAACACCTGAAGAAGGAAGTAATCTCTTAAAAAAAGAGACATCTGGCATTCTTAAATCTTCATAACAATGAAGCCAAGCTAAAAAAAATAGACCAAAAAAGTTATCTACAACTCATCTTTAGAAATATCATCGCTTTTTGAATAACTTTAAGGCCATCTCATAAAAAATCGAGCTATCAACCGACTTCTCCACAGAGGTTTATTGCAGTTCAAATAAACCCTAAAACAGTCTGCTGTAAGTGTATTTATTATAGTTGATTGCTGACACTCCTTATTGACATTAAATTTTTAATTGTCAATATGTGTAGCATCCAAATATGTATTGTCAAAATTCGTTTTTACAAAAATACCATGTAACATTTTTAATATTGTGATCGATAATGAAATTCAGTAAAACTTTTTTTAAAGGAATCAAGTGATTAAGCTCAAATCATTTTGGAATTATTTACATTCTAGCCTATGGTTTTTGCCAACATTAATAGTTGGGTTAAGCATAATCCTGGCGATAGTTTTAATTGAAATAGAATCATCTGGAAGTGGAAATGGATTCATTGAAAGGACTCATTTATTTGGATCAGGAGCTCAAGAGGCGCGAATTATGCTCTCTACGATAGCTGGTTCAATGATGTCAGTCGTTGGGATTACTTTTTCTATGACCGTAGTTGCTCTAGCATTAGCCTCAAATCAATATACCTCACGTATTCTAAGAAACTTCATGCGAAATAGGCTTACACAATTAGTGATAGGTTTCTTCGTTGGTATTTTTACTTATTGCTTGATTGTACTCTGCACCATACGCACGAGCGATGAAGGTGAATTTGTTCCGAGCATGGCAGTATTTATTGCTTTTATATTGGCATTAGGCGGGGTAGGCGTACTCATTTTTTTCATTCATCATATTGCAACTTCAATTCAGGCCTCAAGCATTTTATCCTCTGTAGCCGAGGAAACCTTTTCAGTAATAGAAAGATTATATCCTGAGAAACTTAAAAATGAAATAAGCGAAAAAGATGAAAACATTAATTTCAAATCATTAGGTGATGAGAGCTTGTTTCCAATATTGGCAAATGAAAACGGTTATATCCAAAGTATTGATCTGGACAAACTTATACAGATAGCTAGAGATAAAAAAATAATAGTGCGGCTGGAACATAAAATTGGCGGATTTGTTATTCAAAATACTGCGTTAGTTTATCTTGTGATAGAACAAGAGCCAGCTCAAAAGACAGTTAACCTTATAAATTCCGTTTTTCTTTTTAACCAACAGCGTATTTTGGAACAGGATGTGTCTTTCGGCATTAGACAAATAGTGGATATAGCATTGAAAGCACTTTCCCCCGGAATTAATGACACTACAACCGCAGTAATGTGCCTAAATTATCTAACAGCTATTATGGTGCGATTGGCTTCAAAGAAATTCAGTCCTTGCTATCATTATGAAGATAATGAACTTCGAGTGATTACTAAAGATCGAAATTTTGAAAACTTTCTTGATGAATCTTTCAATCAAATTAGGGAGAATGCTAAAGAAAATATAACAATTATTCTTAAAGTGCTTGAATCTCTTCGAATAATTGCAACTCAGACAATTATACCTAGTAGGCTCAAAGCACTTGATAAGCAAGTACGCTGGATTTCCGAAATGGTCAGACACAATATTAAATCTCTTCATAATCGCAAGGAGATCAATAATAAGATCATTAGTTTCTATATAGTTTTCAAAAATCAAACTGCACTCAACTGAGGAAGTTTTTGATATTAGCAGAGCTACCCTTCCGAGTCTGAAGGAAATAGCAGAAAGTAAATAATTTGTTTTTGGCGAAGCCCCTGGAGTGTGTCGGCTCTGCCGCGCCCTTCAATTCAGGAGGTCCGTTGATGCGGAATACAACGATTTCGCAATAAAATTTTTTTAGCTTTTGTTCTCATATACTACATCCTAGGGCGATTAAGTGGAGTTCTTGAATTGAAGGGTGCGGCAGGATTCGACGCACTCAAAGGCTTTGCCTAACGTAATATAATCTATTGCCTATTATTTACTGTCATCCTCTTCATTATTCAGGACAATTTTTTTTATACCTAGTCTCGCCCTAGGCTGGTCAATTTAGCTGGTTTATAGCTAAAATTATTCACTAAACCATGTTCCTATTTTGTTCCTGGTACGTCCTTGCTACCTTGGCTATGCCGCCCAAACCAAGGTAGCCGGGGCTGGATACCTTATTTGAGGGGCGTTGCAAAGGTGTATTATCTATTTTCCTTCAGCTTTATAGAAAGCTAAAGTAATTTTTAAATACAGCTACAAAAACTCAATCCATTTAAAGTTTTGCATATTTCAAAGCATCCTGCATCGTAGTCACCATCTTTTGCAGCTAAAATCATTGCGGCTATAGCAGTGACAGCGACAACTAAACCAACACTAATGCAAGCTATCTGCTTGATGCAACAGCTTAACTTTCGACCTCTATTATAATCTTCATTAATATTATCTTGACATTCTAGAAAACAGCAAGTGATTGTGCTGCAACAGTCAATGGCATCTTCTGCATTATGAACACTACTATGACCAAATGATACTCCATCAGGCCTTTCACTATTATATCTTGTAGTTGTATTGCAACACATATTATTGTCCTCGTTAGTAAAATTTAAATTTATTTTAGAATTGATGCATTCTCAGGGTTAAAGAATGTTCTATTTAGTAAACCGTTGTTTTAGCAATTATAGCAAAAAATTATTAAGAAAAAATAAAGACTTTAGGAATAAATTAATCAATGTGTGTAAATTATCTGCCTTAGAGGCTGACAGGAAATAGTTAACGTGGTGCATTGCTGCCAAATTTAGTATAAGATTAAAAAAAAAATTGGCCATATTAATTAAATATTGCCAATTTTTTTTTATCTTGTAACTAAATTTCGCACCCAAATCGCCGCACCAGCTATTTCCGATCAGCCTCCTAAGTGCGAGATTACGCATGTTTAACTTTTAAATCATTCGCGCGCTTAAGGC
>JACDGH010000199.1 GCA_013815395.1 Parachlamydiaceae bacterium | reverse complement strand
GTAGGGCATCTCTTAGAGTCATATCCTTTCTGACACTCATATAGGCTTTGGCATTTGCTTTTTGAGTAATATTCGTTCCTATATCATATTTTTGTCCGATGATAGTCAGTGTACTTCCTGAAGTTGTTTTCAATCGGGATAGAGCCATAGGAACCTTAACAAATGTTTTTTTAGAAGGATCGGATTTGTCCAATTCTAATGAAACAATCGTCCCATCTTTGTCGTGATAGACTATTCCCTCAAGGTCTTTGCGCGTTTCCCTACATTCTGTTAGCAATTTAGCCGCATAATCATGGATTTTTTCTTCTTTTAACCAACCCCCACTATCTATAAAAACAAATAAGTTAGGATCATTCTTAAATCTTTCGATAATAGCGCTTGATGGCGACGGATCGTCGATCACTTCTGTGATAGCTATTCCCGACTCCATTTTACTCTGTACAGCGGAAATAGTCTTTCCATTAGTGCCTTCTTCAAAGGTGGCTTTTTGGGTACGTGTTAACACTCCCACATGCATGGTACCAGTGTATCCACATTGAAGTTTTGAGGAACCTCCCAATGCCTGAGCCGAGCATGAGAGACTTTGAGAATATTCTGCTATTTGTGGGTAGACATATGTCCTTAAATACAAACTGATGATCTCTTTGTCTTGACTGGCTTTTTCCTGAAATGCCTTTATAAATTCTTCAGAGAGTGGAGATAAGAAGTTAAAATCACTCAAATTGCCGCCAAAACATTTTAAAATAGTTTGATAAGCATAGGTTTCCATAGGCAGTTTATTGTTTGTTTGCATTTCCTCTTTAGCTTGTACTTGGTACTTTTTCAGTATTTGTTCGGCCTCAGTTAAAGGTATTCCATAATATAAAGTTTGCTGCGTTGAATAAATGACTTGTTCTTCAGGAGTTGCAAACATAGTCGTTTTAGGACTTTCTGGCGCATTATAAGGCCTAGCGACATATCTCCCCTTTTTGGGATCCTCTCCATATTCTGAACCACAGGGTTTATTTAATGATTTTGGTAGGATTTGGGTAATTGCAATGCCACATGCGCCTATCAAGTTGAGGTTTCTTGAATCTCGAACATTCTTTTCTATCCATGTTCTCATCTTATTCTGAAAGCGGATTTTTTTTGCTATTAAAGATTTGTTCGTCACCGGCAAGCTTTTTGCAAATGTTTTGATTATGTCTGGATCTTCATCTTTTAAGCTATTATAGATTTCTGCTTCATCAACAAGTAGGCATTGCGCCTGAATCTTTTCATCAAGAGGTGTTGTGCCCATTAAAAAATGGGGAAAATACAGTTCAGCAGCATTTTTTATAACTGAATCTGAATTGGTAAATAATAAGTCAATCTCAACGCTTTTTTTTCTAAGATGTGCAATCGCCTTTTGAGCTAATTTAGGCTGAACAATGCTACTTAAAAGGTCTTTATTTAAGCCGACAGATTTTTCTGAAATTTTATCGCCTTTGCGAATCTTAAATTTCTCAATAAAATCTAAAGAGATTGTGTCGCTGATTTCACTATCGCTTGCCAATGATAAAATTATGTCTGAAAGAAGAGAGGCTTTTTCAGTATCAACCACAGATCTAGTCCCAATAGGATATTTAAAAGTGACCTGAGGATTATAGACCATATCAATTTCGTCTACTTGATCAACTTCCGACAATTGCAAAAATTGACAAATCTCCATAATAGTTGCTTTTCGAAGCTTTAAATCAGGGTCATTTGGATTATTTCTGACTTCGTCATAGATTTCGTATAAACTGGTAATTAAGGATTGCTTCTGGCAGGGCTCGAACAAAAATGTTGAACCTCTTGCTTTAGCATCATTTATAGTATCTAAAAATGTTTTTAAGTATTCACGATCTTGGGCTAATTCTCTATTATAATCCATGCAAGTTACAAAAATATGAAAAGCTTCTCCTAAAACATTTGCAAGACCTTCTTTAACAGGTTCAAATAAGGCACTAGGGACTATGACAGCTGATAAAGCCTCAGGCTTTGCCAATAAAAAGCCAAGTAGCGGTTGCAAGATGCTTGTTTTACCTGCTCCCATAATCATTTGTAAGACAACTTCTTTATCATTCTCAGTTGCATCGATAAGCTCTTTGATGTTTTTTATCTGATCTTTACGGAATTTGATGTCTAGTAATGTTTCCAATTGTAAAAAAACCATGGCATTCAAATTATCCTCTTCTTTCACGTTATCTAGCGCATAGGCTCGTTTTGAAACAAGAGTTCTTCCTAAAGCATCTTCCAACATTCCCTTGGCTTCACGTTCCTGAGCTGTAGAACACGGGGCTCTAAGAACATCATTTGCCTGGATCAAAGCGCGTTTTAAATGTTGTAAGAACTGCTTTTCAACCAAATAATTTTTGACAGCCTCTTTTAATATAATTAGACCTTCTGGTGAAATTTCAGGAAATAGTTCTTTGAGATAGGTATCTCGATTCTTTTTAGAGCAAAAAATGCAGATTTCTTGCATTGAAGGCAGCTTTCTATTTTTGGAAATAAAGCTTAAATCGGATAGAGGATCTGAACGCAGTGCCGAGGAAAGAGCGCCTATAATTACTCTTTCATGAATTACTAGGGTCTGGGCTTGTTCTGCAATGCTTTGCTTTAATTCAAATTCTAATAGTGCATAATCCATATCATTTTTTATTCGGTAATTAAAATCTTCCCTTACATCTTGGGCTGTTGCAATTTCCTTGCGACAATATTCGAACTGTTTTTTTATTGTGTCATCAACCGATTCGATCGCATTTGCCGCAAACACACTTTCTGAGACTGAAAAAGTTTGTGCTCTTATAGGTTCCAGGTATTTTTCAGCAAGAATTGGTAAAAATATGTTTTCGTTTTTTGGTGCTTTAATCTCATTTAAAACAATCAAGCTTTGCAAAGAACTGGGATTTGGAGTAGAAGGTTGTATTATTTTTTCAGTTTTTTGTATGGGGCTTATTTTTTTTGATGTGTTAGTTTTAACACGCGCAGATGGTGGGTGCGACCTAGAACTATTTTTATTAGGCTGCTCAATACTACTCAAACATTTTAGAACCTCTGCACGAATTTGAAATTCACCATTCTCTGTAAATAATAATAAAGCATACAAAGTTTGTACCAAACCATTTTGGCAAGCTTTTTCCCAGGATATCTTGCGGAGGCATTCTTTACTCATTAAGGGTAGATAGCGTTTCAAAACTTTTATATCAGGATTTTTGGGGTCAAAAGGAAAAGTATTAGCCATCCGACAACGTTGGTAAGTAAACTTATCTTTCAAGTTCACCTTTAAGATTTTGAAGGCTTGATCGCTAGCTGGCCATGCAATGTTTTCAGGCCTTTTAGTTACTACTTTCGACATTTTGCTTAATAGAGGTGTGGGAGCAATCGAAAAGCCCTCAGCTGTTTGAGGGGTAACATCTATTAACTCGGTTCTGCGGACTTCTAAACGTATTGATAAGTTAGACATTTTTTGTAAGATTAGTAGTTCTTCCCTGCTATCCAAAGCTTGAATATGTCCCAATCGTTGAACATATTCTTCCATTAATGTTCCGATTTGAAGATCTGGGGAGTTTGGATTAGGTTGAGAACCTTTGACCGGAAACTGTGCTTGATTTCTTTTGAGCAAGTATGCCGCTCTAACCTGCATACGAAGAGTTCTAGAACCAGAGTCTTTAGATTGTTTCGAGAAAATAATTGTTTCTAGGAGCACTTGTTCTTTTGCGGAAAAAGATTTATGCGATGGGTCGGCTTCGATGGCAAATAGTAATTTCTCAGCTTCATCAAGTCGTCCTTTTTCAAGAAAAATGCATGCTAAGTAAAAACGTGCTTCCAGAGATTTTGGAATAAGTTGCGAACCTTCCACAGTGCACTCGACATAATGTCCTTCGCGAAGATTTTCTCCATTAAATTCATATTCGACAGGGAAATTTAAAGAACGTTTTACTTCGATTTTTTTAAAATCCCATACTGGGAATAGTACTTTCTTTTTTCCTTCCATATTTTCGAGAACTAAAAAGCCGGTTTTTTGACCAAAATGTGGAGTATATTGTTCTTGAGCCAAATACCAACCTTTTTGCTGAGAAAACTCCCATTGACCTTCATCTGTTTGTTTAAAATTGATATTGAGTCTTGGAAATTCAATTTCGTTCAATTTACCTTGCTCATCCGCCCAAGTTAAAGTGCAATGAGGGTCTTCAAAACTTGAAAATAAAGAATTTGTTACCGGTAATTCAACTAATTTTGCTCCTAAGTCTAGGGTGCCATTCTCTTTAATTTTAAATATCGCTTTGTTAACTGCTCCAAACTCGTGATTTTCATTTAAACCTTGGTGTGTAAGTTTGAAATGTGCGTCGCAAAAATATGTGCAATTACTGGATGAAAATTGATGAAATTTTCTGAGTTCATAATTTTCTTGTCGGTTGTCAATTCTTGGTAGAAATTCGTTATTAGACCATGGAAATTTAATAAAGATGCTCTTCTGATTATTTCCTTCATCGGGAAGATATAATTCCAATCCGTTTTTTTTATCTTGTATGTAAATACTGGTCCCACTGAAATAACATCTTAGCTGATCAATATCTTCTGAATCAGGATAAAAGTGGTTCAATTTTAAATATCCAATAGCCCAAGTGGGAAGAGGTTGATCGTATACGCTTAATAAACTCTTATTAGTCGAACTTAAGCCCCCTGCAATTAGACCAATTGTTGTGCCATTCTCTGATTCAAAAACGTCTTGTTGGCCTGCTTTATAAATAAATTTTATTTGTGATAAATTAGGATATAAGTTAGCTAAACTGGGAGCTATAGATCTGTTCACTATTTCAAGAACGTCATTTTCCAAAACACCTGGAGTTGCTTCAGACAAAAAGCGGTTTAAAAAGAGAATGAAACGATCAGCATCTTCATTTCTTGGCCAGTTATTTGCCTTGATTTGAGTCTGTTTACGAATGATATGCGCTGCCCATGCACGGCCCATTATTTTTTTTAAAAATGCTTCGTCAGGACCATTAAGATCGATAGGCGACTTAACTAAATGGGTGCAACTAGCGAGCACAGCTTCAAATACTACAGCCCATTGGCTTTTATATTTTTGATTCGACACGTTATTTATTATTTTAAATATTAAATCTTTATCTATCACAGGGGATAGAGGAGCAAGCCCCTTTTTTTCTCCTTTCTCAGATGCAAAATCTACATATTTTTGAACAGTTGCAGCTATCCAAAACATGTTAGAGGCCATATCAAATTGTTCCAGTTCCATGGCATTTTGGATTGTTAGTTGAAAAAACTTTTCCAATTTAGGGAGAAGAATCTCGCATATTTTGGGATTTTCAAGTTCCCTTAGTAATAAATTTGATTCAAATA